>DATFLA010000066.1:0-5940 GCA_035268305.1 Bacteroidales bacterium
CCCAGCTTATGAAGTTCAAAACGGCAATGGATGTAAGGATAGGTATTCCTAATGAACACCTGGCCGGCACGGCAAAAAACGAGATCAACCAGCCAATGTATGCCACAAGTGTTGGTCTGATAATGAGGGGCTTCGATTACCTGGAGACCTATAAGAAAAGCTTCAATGCAGGTATTAGTGAAGAATATTCTCGTCCGGTTAAAAACGAGGTGAAATCCGAACCTGAAAAGGTTGGCGCAGCTGATGCAGATGAACAACCACAGGAGGAAGAAAAAGTATCACTGACCGAAAAGATAAAGAGTATACTTTCAAGGATGTTTGAAGTTGAGGATCAGTCAATAAACTGACACCTCCGGTATGGTTATTACAATTAATGGTTAGGTTCAAATCGAAATAAAATTCAATGCTATGTCAGACGATATAATGAACTTTGATCTGCCTGTTGAGCGGTCATCAATAATAAAGGTCCTGGGTATAGGCGGTGGAGGCAACAACGCTGTAAATCATATGTTCGAAAAAGGGATCACGGATGTCAACTTTGTTGTTTGCAACACAGATCACCAGGCACTTATAAAAAGCTCTGTTCCAGTAAAAGTACAGATAGGCGAATCTCTGACAGAAGGCAGGGGCGCGGGAAGCAAACCTGAGATCGGAAGGCAGGCAGCTATTGAGAACATTGATGATGTTATGAAAGCCCTGTCGGGTAATACTAAGATGGTATTTATAACAACCGGTATGGGAGGAGGTACAGGCACCGGAGCCACCCCTGTGATTGCAAAAGCCTGTAAGGATGCAGGACTGCTTACTATAGCAGTTGTTACAATACCATTTAAATCGGAAGGGAAGGTTCGTGTTAAACAGGCTATTGATGGCGTATCGGAGTTAAAAGACCAGGTCGATTCGTTACTTGTAATCAATAATGAAAAGCTAAGGGAGATATACGGGAACCAGCCTGTATCAACTGCTTTTGCAAAAGCCGACGATATACTTACTACTGCTGTAAAAGGAATTGCAGAGATAATAACAGTAACGGGTTATATTAACGTGGATTTTGCCGATGTGGAGACTGTAATGAAAAACTCCGGCGTAGCCATAATGGGCATGGGTAAAGCATCGGGCGAAGACAGGGCCGTTCATGCTATCGAAGATGCTCTTGCATCACCTTTACTTAACTCGAATGACGTAACCGGTGCAAACAGTATACTTATAAATATTTCATCAGGAACCGGTGATCATGAACTAACAATGGATGAACTGGGTGAGATAACTGATTATATGTATGAGGCTGCTTCCGAAGATGCACTTATTATACGGGGATTGTCGCGCGATGAAAACCTGGGAGAAGAGATATGCGTTACAGTGATAGCTACCGGCTTCGAGGCAAACAGCATCTTCCAGCCTTATAAGCCTAAGAAACCGTCAACAGTGGAGCTTCTCACCAATAAAAACGTGATACCGGAAAGGATCATCCCGGAATCAGGTATGGACACATTTACTGTACATGAAAAAGGGAAGAAACCCATAATAACGGATTTTGATGAGGAATCGCAGGGTGTTTTTGATTTCAGCCTTGAACACAGCGGTGACAGGTCTGAAATCAGGGGCAGACATGAAGATGATGATGGTCCTCACGAAAGCCCGGAAGTAACCCTCCGTAAGGTCAAACATATGCAAAACCTGCTTAAGAAAGAAGGCTTGTCAAACAAAACAATGAAGGAGAATATCGATACTTTTGAGGATGTGCCGGCATATGTAAGAAGGAACCTTTCAATAAAAACACCCGATAAAGCTTCTGACAGCAAACTTTCAAAATTTACACTCTCATCTGACGATGACGATGAGCCTGTTCTGAGAGAGAACAATGCTTATCTTAACGATAACGTTGACTAACGTGTTTTACAGGTGCGTGACCAACTTCCGTTTACCCGACATGAGAAACCGGCATACGGCATTGTATTATTAAATTGACTGTATGATTTTAACATGGGATCAGATAATTAACGGCAGGAGGTAATAAGATACATTCTACAACGTTAATTTTTTATTTTACATCCCGGCTTCACCCGCTTCATTATTTCTATATTTGCACCTGATGATCAGATACATTTCGATATTACTGTTTTTGACAATTGCCACAACAGTGTCGGGGCAACGACCGGGTTCGATGACACCGCCGGATAATAGTAATGTTTCTGCTTCATCGCGGCAGTACAGGCTCAAGGCAGATTCTGTACGAAAGAAAAAAATTATCAGGGAATGGCGTTTATCTGAAGATTTTTCCACGGAGGTTCCCCTTAAAATGGATACTGTTTTCTCTCTCTTTCACAGGAATAAGCTGGCAGACAAATATTCTCCTGTTAATGCTACTCTCGGTAACTATGGTCTGCCTTTTTACCAGCTTGACTTTTTTGATCGAATAACAAACCCTGACGAGTTTCTTTACAAATACTATTATCCCCTTATGCATCTGCCTGGTAATGCAAAGTTCATGAACACCCAGGCTCCTTATACAGAACTGGACTGGTCGTTTGCAGGTCCACGACAGACATCCGAACAAACCTTCAGGATTATGCATTCGCAGAATGTGAACAGGTTTTTTAATATAGGCCTGATTTATGATATAGTATTCAGCCTGGGACAATATAATTACCAGAGATCGGAAGACAAGGCATTTACATTGTTTTCATCATACACGGGGAAAAGATATAATGTATATTTCTCAACAGGTATTAATAATTTCACCTCATATTTTAATGGTGGGTTAACCGCTTTAAGCGAACTGATTAAGTCGGATACACGCGACATGCAGGTAAATCTCGGCGGACTTAACACTGCTGAAGGAATTCTTAAGAACAGGAATGTGCTTTTAGTTCAGAGATATACGATCGGAAGCACATCGGATGAAACACCAAAGGGAGGTGAGGAAGAAAAGAAGTCCGGGTTTCTTGGTCTGAGCGGAACTTTTTCTCATATTTTGCTCTATGATAACAACAAAAGAAACTACAATGACAATTATCCCCAGGGAGGATTTTATGATACAACATTTATAAATAAGGACGAAACGAGGGATTCACTTTTTTCAAGAAAGCTCAGTAATACTGTTAGATTTGATTTTACAACAGATGCCAGTCGCAAGTTCAGGCTTGGCGGTGGGGTCGGGATAAAGAATGAATTGTTTCGCTATAGTCAGATAGTACCCGTTCCTGACACTTTATCGGCCGACACTGCTGTATGGAATAAGACCAATAATTCTATTGTGGCTAAACTATTCAATAACATAGGTAATAAATTTGGATGGGAAGCTTATGGAGAATTATTTCTTACGGGTTACCGTGCAGGGGATTTCAACCTTAAAGGTAAAATATCAAAATACTTTGACTGGAAGAAAGGACAGTCAGCATGGCTGATAACTGGCAGTATGGCAAACAGAACTCCTTCGTTCTGGTTTCAGCAATGGGGAAGCAATAACTTTGAATGGCAAAACAATCTCGATAAGGAGTTCAGGGTGGATGTGGGGACCGAATTTTCCTACCCGGGCAGGAAAATGGATATAAAATTCAACTATGCCATTATTAATAATTATACCGATTTTGATACTGCGGCTATGCCTTCACAATATTCAGGTGCCCTGTCTGTTGCCGCTGTTAAGATTAGTAAGGATATGAGAGCATGGAAATTCCACCTGGCTACTGACCTTATTGTTCAAAAAAGCAGTAACAGTGAAATTCTCGACCTGCCTCTTGTTACTATTAGATCGGCAGGATATTTTGAACATCTCCTTCGCTTTCCGAAAACAGGTGGTAAACTGAATACCCAGATAGGGGCAGAGGTCATCTATAATACTGCTTATCATGCTTATGCCTTTATGCCTGCCACAGGAATCTACTACAGGCAGGATAGAGTAACTGAAGGAGATTATCCTTTTATTAATGCATTCATTAATCTAAAACTGAAGAGAACAAGGATATTTATAATGGTCGATCACCTTAATTATGGACTCATGAACCAAAAGATAAGGGACAACTACTTTATGGTGCCTGATTATCCTATGAATGTCAGAATGTTAAGATATGGCATCGCCTGGACTTTTTATAATTAAATATTTTTATATCTTTGCACCCGTTTTTTTGAGAACTTTTGTTTAACTAAAACAATATCATTGATTAGGAAGACCTTTTTTCTTTTTGCTTTCCTGTTAACGCTGGTAGTTTCATGTTCTTACCTGCATACCGGCTCAAAAACCAGCAAACCAGAACACGTAGCAATTGATCTCGACTCGATAAGAGTAAGGGGAAAATTAATTGCTGTAACTAATGTTAATTCGACGAATTACTTCATTTATAAAGGGGAGCCCATGGGATTTACATATGATCTTCTTAAATCTTTTTCGGATCATCTCGGACTTGACCTTGAGATCATTACTGAAAACCAGCTTAAGGATGCATTTAAGGACCTTAACAGCGGAAAAGCAGATTTGCTGGCAATAGGCCTTACTGTTAATTCATCGCGTAAACAGGAAGTCAGTTTTACGGAGCCTATTGAAGAGACACGACAGGTACTTGTCCAGAGGAAACCGAATAACTGGAGGTCCCTTACAGCAGATAACATAAACAGGATGTTACTGAGAAACCAGCTCGACCTGGCAGGTAAAACTGTATATGTCCAGGAAGGCTCATCTCATGTAGGAAGAATGAGAACTCTGTCGGAAGAGATCGGCGATTCCATTAATATTGTGGAAGTGCCGTACGATGCAGAAAAGCTTATAAGAAATGTAGCCGGCGGAGAGATTGATTATACAGTTTGCGACGAGAATGTGGCAAAGGTGATATCCACTTATTATCATAACATAGATGTTAGTACCCCTGTAAGCTTCCCGCAGAATATTGCCTGGGCAGTAAGGAAGGATTACTCCGGCAAGCTGTTGAAGGAGCTTGATGAGTGGATAACTTCATATCGGAAAACAAAAGCATATGCATTCCTGTATGCTAAATACTTCAGGAACTCCGGGATGAGCCGGATGGTGAAAAGCGATTATTATTCCCTGAATACTGGCAAATTATCGCGTTATGATGATATTATAAAGAAGTATAGCGCCAGTATAAACTGGGACTGGCGACTTCTTGCTTCACTTGTATGCCAGGAATCACATTTTAACCCGGGCATTAAGTCATGGGCCGGTGCTTACGGTCTTATGCAGATCATGCCTGTAACGGCAAAGGAATTTGGTATTGATGTGAAGGCATCTCCTGAGAATAATATCAGGGCCGGTATAAAATATATACAGTACCTTTATTCCATATTCGATTCCAGGATACCCGATGAATCGGAACGCCTTCATTTTGTCCTTGCTGCATATAATTCAGGTCCCGGACACGTACTGGATGCAATGAAACTGGCTGAAAAGAACGGTATGGATCCTCATAAATGGTATGGCAATGTTGCTGTGTGGATGCTGAAAAAATCGGATCCTAAGTATTACAACGATCCTGTAGTAAAAAGCGGTTATTTCAAGGGTACCGAAACAGTTGCTTTCGTAACGGATATTATCGACAGGTATGAGCATTATAAAAACCTGCTGCCCGGTGATGGTCTGAATTCCTTTGAATACCTGGCAAGTGCTGATCAGGCAGGGAAATAGAATGATGCAGCCTCTTTTATTATTACAAGCAGTTCATTAAGCATCATTGCCGTTGCTCCCCATATAACATGTCCTTCATAGTCAAAATACTTTATGTTAAGGTTTGCTCCCCTGACCTCATACATTTTTTCTTTTATGATTGAAGGATCGGTAAGCTTACCCAGCGGAGCGTCAAAAAGGAATACAACTTCCCTTGATATGAAGTCATACCGGGGTACTATGTCTGTCCATCCCACCACGGGGGTAACAAGCATATTACTTACCCATATGAACAAGGGTGTTAAAGTTCCCAGAACCCTTAT
>DATFLA010000067.1:0-10364 GCA_035268305.1 Bacteroidales bacterium
ATACTGCCGAACTTGCTGAATGCATCATCCACAGCATGCCTGCAGTCTTCAGCAATCCTTACATCGCAATGAAAATAGCCTGCTAATCCACCTTTTTTAAGTATCTCTTCAACTGCTTCTACACCTTTTTTATCATCCATATCAAGAATGGCAACAGAGGCTCCGAAAGCTGCAAGTTTTTTTGCAGTACCAAGTCCGATACCTGAAGCACCACCTGTTATAACAGCGACCTTCCCCTCCAGAGACAGGGGCTGATTAGGTTCTGGCCGGTTGGTTTCTTTGTTCATGTTTTATAAGTTATCGATAATAGATCTGCTTTCAATAAATATTGATCTTGCTGTAATTCCAAAATTAAGTTATTTAAGCGATAAGCAAAAGCAAATAAAGGTGTGATCAGTGTGACTCCGTAAATTCTTTTATCACTTCACTTATTTTTTGCAGGCTGTAATCCTGATTAATTTAAATCATCTTACAAAAATCCTTGATATACGGGCGATCCTAAGCTTAAATGTCTAATTTTGTACCACAGAATAAAAATTCATTATGGATAACAGTTCAGATCCTGTATATTCAAGAAATGTGATTGAATTTGTGGCGGTTGCCAATGAATTCTGCAAATATGCAGAACATGCATCGGACCTGGAAGGTGATGAGATGCTTAAAATACTCCAGCGGATCCTTCCTTTAATGTATCTTAAAGCCTCTTTATTGCCAAAGCTTGAACCTTATTTTGAGGAGGGGAATGAGAAATTTGTGACAGAGGCAGACTGGGTAGGTATACATAACACATTTCGCCAGAAATTCGGTACCGCAGATGATTATCTTGAGGTCTTTGATGAAAAGATGAATGATTTGGTAGGGCCTGTAGTTTCGAGTATATCGGAGAATATGGCTGATATTTACCAGGACATAAAAGACTTTCTTCTTCTTTACCAGACAGGGACAAACGAGATAATGAATGATGCAGTTTGGGAGTGCAGCCTTAATTTTGAAAATTACTGGGGTCAGAAACTTGTTAATTCCATGAGGGCTATTCATAAATTTTTGTATTCCGGAGAAGCTATTGGGAAGATTGAAGAAGATAATGAGGATAGCGATGAAAACAGGGATACATCTGACTGGATCATAACAAGAAAGCAAAAGGATTACAGGGAAAATGGTGAATAACAGTTATCAGGAGAACATTACTTCGGAAGAGATAGCGGAAAGAGAGCTGTCGTGGTTTAAAGGTGAAATAGTAGTAGTGGATAATCTTCAGTTGTATCATGAAGTATTTCCAAGATTATTGGGTGCGGATCTGCTTGGATTTGACACCGAGACAAAACCATCTTTCAGAAAGGGGCGGAGAAATTCAGTTTCCCTGATTCAGCTATCTACAGGTAACCTTGCCTGTCTTTTCAGGATAAACAAAATAGGTATACCCGATAGTCTTGCTGCCCTGCTGGCCGACCCTTCAGTTATAAAAGCCGGCGTTGCCGTGCATGATGATATAAAGTATCTTAAAAGTGTGAAGAAATTTGTGCCGGATGGATTTGTTGAGCTGCAGGCCCTTGTAAAGGATTTTGGAATACAAAGCTCCGGACTGAAGAAACTGGTTGCCATAATACTTGGGTTCAGAATATCGAAACGTCAGCAGATTACTGACTGGGAAGCTGAACAGCTGACGGAAGCACAACAGGTATATGCTGCAACAGACGCCTGGGTTTGCCACCAGATTTACAGGAAGCTTATTAACGGCAGTGAAGCACCAACCTACTACCAGGGAGGTAAATCAAATCTAAAAAGGGACTGATATAAAATACCAACCATTACAGGTGGATTGATTTCAGAATGTCAGGACGCAAAAATCATGGTTTAAAAGAAAATCATCCAGGAATAAATTTAACTAAGTGCAGAATACCAAAATAGTACTAAAATCAGGCAAGGATCAGTCGGTGAAACGGTATCACCCCTGGGTATTTTCAGGGGCTATAAAAAAAATTTATGGCAGTCCTGAAGAAGGGGACCTTGTTGACGTGTTTGACAATAAAGACAATTTCCTTGCAACAGGACATTATGCTCCGGGATCAATAGCTGTAAGGATCCTTACTTTTAAGCAGGTAAGGCCTGACCTTGAATTTTTTACTGATAAAATAAGGAAGGCTGTTGAATACAGGAAGGCCACGGGAATTACAGAAGATCCTTCCGTTAATGTTTACCGTCTTGTTCATGGTGAAGGTGATGGTTTGCCCGGGTTAATAATTGATTTCTACAATGGTGTTGCCGTAATCCAGATGCATTCATTGGGTTTTTACAGGCTCAGGTCAGAAATCACATCCATACTTGTTGACATATTGGGTAATCAACTGAAAGCAGTATATGATAAAAGTGAGGGAACCATTCCCCATATGGCCTCCATAGTTGCGAAAAACGGATTCCTCTATGGAAATTCCGACCCTGTTGTTGTTACGGAAAACGGGTATAAGTTTAAGATTGACTGGACAACAGGTCAGAAGACCGGTTTCTTCATCGATCAGCGTGAGAACAGGAGGTTATTACAGGAATATTCCGGAGGCAGGAGGGTGCTAAACATGTTCGGGTATACCGGAGGCTTTTCGGTATATGCGATGAAAAATGCAACACTTGTTCATACAGTCGACAGCTCTTATTCAGCCATTGAGATGGCGAATGAGAATATCAGCCTGAATTTCGGTGATGACAGCCGTCATGAATCATTCCAGGTTGATGCATTTGAATTCCTTGATGATATTAAGGATGAATATGATCTTATTATACTTGATCCGCCTGCATTTGCCAAACATAACAATGTGCTGGCCAATGCACTTCAGGGATACAAGAGGCTAAATAAAAAGGCTATTGAACAGATTAAACCGGGTGGTATTATATTTACTTTTTCATGTTCCCAGGTTGTCAGCAGGGAGAATTTTAGGAAATCAGTGTTTGCAGCTGCGGCCAATACAGGTCGTAATGTAAGGATTTTGCACCAGATGAGTCAGCCGCCCGATCATCCTGTAAATATTTATCATCCTGAAAGTGAATACCTTAAAGGCTTGGTCGTTTATGTTGAATAGAAAGAATATGGACACTTCAAGAAACATTCCGCTTATAGCAAAAAAACTTGCCCT
Organism: Bacteroidales bacterium; assembly: GCA_035268305.1. GTDB lineage: Bacteria > Bacteroidota > Bacteroidia > Bacteroidales > VadinHA17 > LD21. Next base: position 3,126 of record DATFLA010000067.1, read on the forward strand.
TCACGACTGGCAGGTTGAAAACACCATCCGTCTTATGGATGGGGGAGCTACTGTACCTTTTATAAGCAGGTACAGGAAAGAGATGACGGGTAGCCTGGATGAGGTTCAGATAATGAATATAAAGGAGGAATATGACAGGTTGAAGGAGCTTGATGCGAGGAGGGAGGCTGTTATAAAGTCAATTGAAGAACAGGAGAAAATGACTCCGGAGCTAAGGCAGAAGATTGATGGGGCTCTTACAATGTCCGAACTGGAAGATATTTATTTGCCTTACAGGCCCAAACGAAGAACCCGTGCCACCATTGCCAGGGAAAAAGGTCTCGAACCACTGGCGAAGCTGATCATGGAGCAAAGAGAAAATGATCCTGCTTTGAAGGCTGAAGAGTACCTGACAGATGAAGTCACATCAGTGGAGGACGCTATTGCCGGGGCTTCAGATATAATTGCTGAATGGGTTAGTGAAGACGAAAAGGCACGCAGGCAGCTAAGACAGTTGTTTGAAAGAGAGGCGGTAATAAACTCCAAAGTGGTGAAGGGTAAAGAAGCCGAAGGAATTAAATTCAGTGATTATTATGAGTGGTCGGAAATTCTGAAAAAATGTCCCTCTCATCGTCTGCTGGCAATGAGAAGGGGAGAAGATGAAGGGTTCCTTCGCCTTACGATAGAACCTGATGAAGAAAGGGCACTGGAGCTTCTGGGGAAGATTTTTATAAAAGGCAGAAATGCTTCATCCGGCATTGTTGAAGCTGCAGTAAAAGACAGCTGGAAACGTCTTTTATCTTCATCGATGGAGACTGAGTTCAGAGGTGTTTCAAAGGAAAAGGCAGATAATGAGGCAATTGCCGTGTTTGCGGAAAATCTCCGACAATTGCTGCTCGGATCACCCCTTGGTGAGAAGAACGTACTTGCAATAGATCCTGGTTATCGTACCGGTTGCAAGGTTGTATGCCTCGACAGGCAGGGTAACCTGTTACATAACGAAACTATTTATCCCCATCCTCCTCAGAATGAGACTGCCCTATCGGTAAAGAAGATTCTTTCACTCGTGAACGCCTATAAAACAGAAGCTATTGCTATAGGTAACGGTACAGCCAGCCGCGAAACGGAGGACTTTATTAAATATATTAAATTCGACAGGGATATCCAGGTGTTTGTTGTAAGTGAAGCCGGGGCTTCTGTCTATTCGGCCTCCAGGACAGCCCGTGAGGAATTTCCCGATTATGATGTAACAGTAAGAGGATCTGTCTCCATAGGAAGACGTCTGATGGATCCCCTTGCAGAACTGGTGAAGATAGACCCTAAATCAATAGGAGTGGGACAATACCAGCACGATGTGGATCAGGGCAAGCTTCAGAAATCATTGGATGAAGTAGTTGTCAGTTGCGTTAATGCTGTTGGAGTGGAAGTTAATACAGCCAGTAAGCATCTGTTGACATATGTTTCCGGCCTTGGACCTCAGCTTGCTAAGAATATTGTTGATTACCGTGCAGAAAACGGCCCTTTCTCATCGAGAAAAGATCTGATGAAAGTGAAGAGGATGGGAGATAAGGCCTTTGAACAGAGTGCCGGTTTCCTTAGAATAAGAAATGCAGTGAACCCGCTCGACAGCAGTGCTGTTCACCCGGAAAGCTACCACGTTGTGGAACAGATGTCGAAGGACCTTGGTTGTGATGTAACGCAACTGATGACGGATGAGAGTAAAAGAAAAGCTATTCGTCTTGAGAAATATGTTACAAATGTAACAGGTCTTCCTACGCTAAAGGATATCCTGCAGGAATTAGCAAAACCCGGACGTGATCCGAGATCCAGGATAAAGGAATTCAGTTTTGCCGATATCCATACTATGGAAGACCTTGTTCAGGGCATGGTGGTTCCCGGAATTGTAACCAATATAACAAAATTCGGTGCTTTTGTCGATATAGGTATCAAACAGGACGGACTGGTACATATATCGAACATGAGCGATAAATATGTATCAGATCCGTCAACTGTTGTTAAGCTTCATCAGCATGTTATGGTGAAAGTGATGGCAGTGGATATTGAGAGGAAAAGGATACAACTCTCAATGAAGGGAGTTAAAACCTTTTAAATTCTATTTTCCTGCTTGTATTTGTAAGCTGGCTTTTTTTCTGGCCGTTTATTTTTATATCCATGTTTACATCTTCCCAGAGTATGCCATATTCTATCTGCTTGTCTGTAAGCGAAAGCCACAGTGTACCCCAGTAGTTACTTCTTCCTTTCATCTTCATAAAGGATGCATTTATTTCAAGTGGATTATCCATTGTAATAAACTCGATGACAGCACATACTTTATTATTCATTGTGGAAATGCCTGTCCAGGTAAGCCTTATATCCTTATTCTCAAAACTTCCCAGGCTGTCAAGTTTGAGTTTCCCGTTAATACTTTTTGCACTGAAAGGTACATTTAGTTGGAGAGAATCGGTGTATGACCAGCCGAAAGCTTCAAACGTTAACACATCCCATACGAGGTTTCTTGCAAACATACCTGTTGTCGGTGGAAATTTCTTAAAAGCTTCCAGGTTAAGATAGTCATCAGAAGGTCCGTACGTCATTCCTTCCATATACTCCTGTCTTTTCCCCTGCGGAAAAGGCTGGACCTCTTTCTGCGACTGTGATATTGTTACATCATTCCACCTGACTTTTTTGTCGGGCAAACCACGGGTATAGATTCCCCTTACCTGCATTTTATTTACGAAGTTGCCAAGTATGTCGTGGTTGTAATAATCGGCAGTCATTATATAACTGTAGGGAGCTTTTTCTTTCAATGTGAGCCCCGAAGGAAGCTTTCTAAGTGAGAGGTAATAGCCGGCAGATTTTTTCTGAGCACCGGCCGGTGACAGGATAAATAGCAAGGCTGCCATTACCGCAGAAACCTTTACTAAAACTTTTGAACGAATGTCTGTCATTGTTTTCATTGGATTAATTTTTAGTTATGATGTAAAATTCCATCATTTACATGGCATACTAAAAACTAATCTGCCCAATGGTAAAAGTATGTAACTGATCTGTGGGAAAAAGGGTCTGAACAGTAAAAGAGGCTGTCTAAAAAGTTGGTTTAACCGCTATGCCAGCAAAGAAGGCGCAAAGTACACAAAGGCAATATCTTTAAATTCAATCTTTTGCGTTCTCTGTGGAATTTCTTTGCGCTCTCTGCAATTAGGGTTTAAAGCTTCTGAGCCACCCTCATGCATTAAACCGATCTGAAATGGTAATTAATTGAGTGGTTTCTGACCGTCCATTTTTTCTTTCCGGATCTGACGGTTGGCCCTGTTCTGTTCACGTTTGATCTTTCTTGCTTCTTTTGGTGTAACAGTACCGTCAGTCTTTGCGATTCTTTTCTGGTTCTGTATATGCTTCTGCTGTCTTTCAAGCTTCATTGTTTCCTGGCGTGTAAGCTGTCCGCTTTGAACACCGTTCATGATCCTCGACTGCTGTGTTACCTGTCGGACGGCTACACTCCTGTTGGCTCCTCTCTGAGCGTTTGCCAGTCCGGCTGACACAAAGAGCAGGATAACTGTGATAAATGCTATTCTTTTCATAATTTTCTGTTTTTTGGTTCTTTATCTCTTTGATGGATTTTGTCCGATAGGGTTTAATATGCATAAAAAAAAAGCAGGGACGTTGCATGCAACGTCCCTGCCAATAAATATATTGTAATTATAAATTTCTCAGAAAGGTCTGCGGTTACTTTGGATATCATCCAGAATTGGTTTGGCAGGTATCTTGCCGTCACGCATTGCAGCATTATATACGAATGATGCTGTTATTATTGCATTTTGTTTCAGATCGCTCATAACAAGCCTGTCGTAGGTATCCATAACAGTATGGTAACCACGACCATATTCAATTTCATCCTGTATAAACTGGAAACCCGGGAGACCCACCCTGTCGAAGGATAGGTGGTCGGTACCTGATGTATTTCTTATAGCAAGTGTAGAGCATCCCATTCCTGCGAAAGGAACTAGCCATTGTTCGAAAATTGGTCTGACCATTTCATTTTCCTGCATGTAAACGCCCCTGTAACGACCCGATCCGTTATCCATATTGAAGTAAACATCAAAGTTATCATATCCGGCTTTATGTTTGTGAGTCGTTGGATCTTCAAGGTATTTCTGCACATATCCCGATGAACCATAAAGTCCTTGCTCTTCACCTCCCCAGAGTGCTATTCTGATAGTTCTCCTTGGCTGAATATTAAGGCTTTTCAGGATCCTGAGGGCTTCTAGCATAACGATACAACCCGATGCATTGTCTGCAGCACCTGTTCCTCCGTGCCATGAATCGATATGGGCTCCGATGAGAACAATCTGATCCTTAAGATTTTTGTCTGTACCCGGTATTTCACCAATAACATTATATACTTCAGGACTTGCGAAAAACTTATTTTTTAATTCAATTTCCATCTCAACAGGCACTTTATGTTCGATAAGTCTTTTCATTCTGCCATAGTCTTCAACAGGGAGGTTCAGCTCAGGTACAGGTTCCTTGTCGCCGGCTTTATAGTTTGCTCCATTTGATCTTGGTACATTGAAAATACCTGAGTTGTTTATTATGACAGCCACGCCTTCATTCATAAGCATCTCGCTTATTTTTTGCCTGAGAGCTCTCATTGCCCTGTATGCAGCAAAATCAAAATTGCGTCTCCTTGCCGATGATCCAGGATCCATAGATAGTTCCTTAAGCTGTTCATCCGTATAGCGTGTTGCCAGGGGTTCAAAGTCGGGGGAATATGTGGCATCCGATGGCATCATAACTATCTTACCTGCCAGTTTGCCTTTATACTGATCAAGGTCTCCTTCATTTTTAACGTCAAGAAGGATAACCTCCGCTTTGTCAAGTCCGTTTGTACTTCCTGTCCATGCAACAGGATTGCAAGCAAAGTTAGCATAGTATGGAGCAGTCATAGCAGCATAGGTCTTAATATTATCCCAGCCGCCTCTGCTGAAGTCCCTTGCCTCCTCTATCCTTACATTCTGCAGTCCGTATTCCTCCATAGTCTTTTTAGCCCATTCCGTTCCACGGTTAAAGCCGGTTGATGCAGTCAGCCTGGGGCCAACATAGTCAGTAAGCCAAAAGGCCAGGTCTTCAATTTTTGAGTTTTTCAGTCCTTCCTGTTTGATCTTATAGACCATATTGAGATCAACATTTTCTGTCTGCGACAGAAGCCACAGTGGCAGAAAAAGGAAGAGCATAAGGGTAGTCGAAAATTTCTTCATTTTCATTTTTTGATTTTAGGTTAATTTTTGGATATACCAAATGTAGAAAATGAAATGAACAATGAAAGGGTCATATTGTGATTTAACAATAATTAACGTTGATCATAGTCTCCCCATTGGTGTATGAACCCGGATTAAAGACGGTAATGAGAAACAAATACGGACAATTATTATCAAAGAGTTTTTCTTCCGTATTTGCCAAATCCGGGTTCCATATGCAGTTTTTGTCTGAATTCTTCGGGTTTCATAATTTCCCTGTTATTAGCCTGAGCAAGGACATGAATCCTTTTCAGCAGGTCAATATTACGTGCAAGAATAGTACGTTCCGCATCAAACCATATATTGTCTTCAAGTCCTACTCTTACGCCCCCACCGATGGCAATAGCAACGGAATTCATCTTCAACTGGTCTTCGCCTATACCTGCGAGACTCCAGAATGAATTCTCAGGCAGATCTTTTATCATAAGGCCTGCATAGAGTATATCGGCCTGGGCACAGGCAATATTACCAAGGAGGAGGTTGAAATAATACGGAGGAGAAAGCAGTTTTTTCTTAATAAGATATTTGGCAAAATTTATCATTCCGGCATCAAAGGCTTCCAGTTCGGGTACTATGCCCGTATTCTTCATTTTTTCAGCCAGGGCCATTATCATATCAGGTGAATTGATACTGGCAATTTTATTGAAATTGAGTGAACTTAATGTCAGGCTGCCAAGATCCGGTTTCAGATGACCTTCAAGCTCAAGAGCTTCTGAACGTTCTTCAAACTTGAAAAATGTCCGGCCGCTCAGTGAAACACATATAACAAGATCAGGAGCAAATTTTCTGATCCCCTCGATTATTTCGGCATAAATTCTCTTTTCATATGAAGGACTTCCATTAGCCGGATTTCTTGCATGCAGGTGAACTTTTGTTATTCCAAGTTCACATGCCTTATGAACATCTTCTATGATCTCCTGTGGTGTGACCGGTATCCAGGGTGTCATACTCTTTGTCGGGATCATTCCCGTGGGAGTAAAATCGATAATTAATTTTTCCTGCATGTCTTTAATAATTAGTATGATAAGTCAATATGATCTCAGATTGAATCTCATTTTTATCTTTTTGAACATTTCAATATCCAATACAAGTTTCAGATTTTTTGCATTCAGTTTTTCCTTATACCTGATAGCCGATGAATTCAGCAAAGAACTGATGCTGTATATTTTATCTCTCCCCATTTCTTTAAGTATACCGTAGCTTTTGTACCTGAGGTAGGGAGCCAGGTTTTTTCCCCTGTATGCCTTCAATGTATACATATATGTAAGGTAAGCTTCGTCGCTGGCGAGTTTCATCTTTTTTGACATAAATTCACATTCGGCAAGATTTATAAACATGAATGATGCAAGATCTCCTTTGTATTTAAGACCCAGGCATTTTGTGTCCTCACTGAAGTATGAAAGCAGTCCTTCCCTGGAATAGGACCCCATCTCTTCTTCAATAGCGTTTATGTCGTCAGGCTCAATAAATGCAGTTGTATATTCTGAAGTAATCCCTTTTATCTCAGGCTCAGAGGTCGGATTCATACCTTCACGCACCCAGTAATACGGAACTATCTTAATACCTATTCTCGCGAGCTGGTGCCTGATTGATTCAAGTACAAGGCCGTATTTAAATTTATTTACTATTTTCCTGTATAGCGAAGGATTGTTTATCGTTTCAGTTGGAGCAGCCATTTTATATTTATATTAACAACGCATATATTCATATTCGGCTTATACCGGAAGGATAATGCCGGTAAGCAGCATTAAAGGACAGCCAGAGTATTTCTATCTTCATTCTTTTAACTGTTATAAAAATAATCCAGGTCAGCCAAAAAACCATGTATGGTCCATCAGGTAACAAACCGGTAAATCATTTTTAACATAATGAACAGTAAAGTCCCACAGTGAAGTAAATATAATACAAGTGATGGTATAAAATAACAGTATAGCGATAATATTTTTTTCACCGAATATTTAAT
>DATFLA010000068.1:0-4605 GCA_035268305.1 Bacteroidales bacterium
ATCATGTCGCTTGCAGGTTTATATGATGAATGGATTAGCACTGATACCGGAATTGAGATCAGCACTTTTACAATTCTTACAACAGAAGCCAATGAACTGATGGCTGGTATCCATAACTCAGCCAGGCGAATGCCTGTTCTGCTTGAACGATCGGCGGAAATGAGGTGGCTCGACCTAAATACTCCTGCCGCTGAGACAAACAATATGTTTAAGCCTGTTCCTTCTGAAGCACTAAGAGCTCATATTATTGGTCCCCTTGTTAACAGTAAAAATGCCGACAGAAACACTCCGGATGTTATCAGACCATTCAGGTATAATGAAGAAAATCTGTTGTTTTAACATTTCCTCAGGGTGCTAACCAATTTGTTCTTTGCTTTGTGCCGACCAGGTGAATTAATACCCTGCCTGCCTCAGTGTACCTCATTGTATCCATTGTCGACCTCTGTGTAAGTTCTTCCAGCGTCACTGGGCTACAAAAACATATGTAAGTGTGCCGGTTTCAATCCTGGGTGAGTTAATATCGGGATTAAATCTGGAGATCAGGGCAGTCTCAGTTGCAGTCTCAATAAGACAGGGATCAGAAGTAGTACTTTCACCGGCAATGACCCTTGCTTTTTCCACTTCTCCCTGCTGGTTTACTTCTATTGAAAGAACAATCTTGCCGGACCCCTCGCACATATAAATAGGTATAGGCAGATAAGTGTGATTACGCCCTTTAAGGTTATAATATATCCGCGTTGGACCTTTATAGTTGGCAGCCATTTTCTGCGACTCACTGGCTTTGTTCTTATTCCCCGCTGAGGTGCTGTCTTTTTCATACGCCAGCTTTTCGTCTCCCCTGTTATTCAGTTTTTGTTTTTGCTCATCAATGAAATTATCAGCACTTAATTTACCGCTTTTTATAAGTTCTTCCTTGACCTTATTAACGTAATCTTCTGCATTAATTTTTTGATTGGTTTTATTGGCAAGGTTTTTTGCTATGTTAAGCATCTCAGGGTCATCCTGGAATATGTTTTCGATTGTCTTTGGCTTTTCATCCGGCTTCTTCTCCGGCTGAAGTTGTGGTGGTTCCTCAAATTCAATGACATAATTCTGGTTGATATTGCTTTTTACAGCCTTTAGTTGAAAGAGCATAAAGATTATTGCTGCAATAAGATGTATTATTACTGCACCCAGGATACCCACAAATCTGCCTTCATTCTTAATCATTATGATGCGAAATTAAAAATTATTGCCGGTGAATCCATACTTGTTGACCTATTAATACTACGGTTTATCCCGGGAATTGTTGACAAAACAATATAAAGAGGAATATCTCTATAACAATTGCAAATAACCGGGTCTTGTAAACGGAAATCGGAACAGGCCGGGTGATTACCTTTTTCTTTTCTTCTTCCTTACTTTAGCCTTAACCGGTTTATTGAACTTCTGGTTCTTCAGCAGACCGTTCTTCAGATCTCTTATGAACTTTGACCAGGCAAATGGATTAAGAAGGTTATTGTACGGATACTGATTCCTTGTTGCCATAGTGTTGAAATTCTGCTCCATTGCATATTTAAAACCGGCTTCAGGCGATATGGCAGGGTTAGTCTGATTAGATATGGCAACATATATTGAAGCTATATTATCATTCATATTTTCAATAATAGGATCAACCGGCCGTTCTTTTGTGACATCTTTCAGGAACTCATTATATGTCTTCCATGGAAGAATTGTAATTTCATTTATTCTGATTGTATCGGGTTCCAGTATAATATCAACTTTGCAGTGTCTGTCGCTGTATTCTTCAGGTATTATTGTATGATATCTTTTAAATCCCAGGGCCCTGTAATAAATAGTGTCTCCTGGTGTACTTGTGATAGAATATATTCCGGTGGTTTCGCTTATTGTTGCCCTTCGTAACTTGCGTGAGATGACCGAAACACCGGGTACAGGATTGTGTGAAGCATCAAGTATCATTCCGCTTACCTGCACATACCTGACCGGTCCGTTTACCTGTGCGGATAAAGCAGAAATATACAGAAAGAAGAGAATGGCTGTATGGATTATTTTGTTCGGCAAGAACTACTATATTAAAAATTTTGAATGGTGTTGCAAATTAAACAATATTGCGTTTAACACTAAAATATTTAACTATATTTTAACTGGTTATATTGTAGCCGCAGGAGATTATTTATCCTTTTCATAACTCATCAATAGAGACAATTATCATTTCTAATTTATAAAAATATTCCAATCTTTGTTTCGGTAAAGGGTTTTAGGTAAATATTTACCTGTCGGGGATATAATTATACAATGATTATTAATCTTAAAAATAAGAAATCAGATTATAACATTATACGGGCTGCATATGTTAGCAGGAAGTGGTTAATGTTAAAAATTTGCATGATATGCCGTTCACAATTCCATTAAAATTAAAATAATCTACACATGAAGAATTTATTATTACTGGGAGATGAAGCAGTAGCACAGGCGGCTCTGGATGCAGGGTTAAGTGGGATGTATGCCTATCCGGGTACTCCGTCAACAGAAATAATGGAATATATTCAGTCGTCAAAGCAGGCACGGGATAATGATGTTCACAGGCATTGGTCGTCTAATGAAAAAACGGCCATGGAAGCTGCACTTGGTATGTCGTATGCCGGTAAAAGAGCTATGGTTGCAATGAAGCATGTTGGTCTGAATGTCGCCGCTGATAGTTTTATCAACTCGGCTATAACAGGAGTCAACGGAGGTCTTGTGGTTGTTTCTGCCGATGACCCTTCAATGCATTCATCACAGAATGAACAGGACTCAAGGTTTTATGCCAGGTTTGCTCTCATTCCATGCTTTGAGCCCTCAAATCAACAGGAGGCATATGAAATGATTTTCGACGCTTTTGAGACCTCAGAAAAATATAAAATGCCGGTATTATTCAGAATAACAACACGACTGGCACACTCAAGATCAAGGGTTGTTTTAAGAGATGCACTTCCTCTCAATAAATTATCCCTTCCGGAGGACCCTGTTCAGTTTGTATTGCTGCCGGCTATTGCTCGAAAACGATATAAATCGCTTCTGTCAGAATATGATAAGGTCAGATATGATGTGAGGTTGTCGAAACATAATGTATTCAATGATGGAACAAACCGTAAACTTGGAATTATAACATGCGGTATAGCCTATAATTACCTTATGGAGAATATTTCCGGCAGGGAAAGTGAATACCCGGTACTTAAAATTACAACATACCCTGTTCCTAGAGATGTTATTAAAGATATTACTTCAAGGTGCGGGGAGATCCTTGTGCTCGAAGAAGGCGCTCCGCTTATTGAGGAATCGCTGAGAGGCATATTAGATAATGGGATAAGGATTTATGGCAGACTTGACGGATCTGTTCCACGCGACGGTGAACTTAATCCGGGTTTGGTAGCCAAAGCTCTCGGATTTCCGGTAGTGACAGGTAGTGCTGTTCCATCACTTGTGAAGATGCGGCCGCCATCTTTTTGCAAGGGATGTGGTCATGCCGATATGTTTAATGCTTTGATAGATGCAATAAAACCCTACGGTCCCGGTAGAGTTTTTTCAGATATTGGATGTTATACGCTCGGAGCACTGCCGCCTTATAATGCAATTAATTCATGTGTTGATATGGGTGCATCAGTCACAATGGCTATCGGGGCTGCCGATGCCGGACTTTTTCCCTCTGTAGCAGTTGTAGGGGATTCTACCTTTACACATTCCGGGATGACAGGTCTCCTTGATGCAGTTGTCAAACACTCACCCGTTACGGTAATCATTTCCGACAATTCAACGACAGGAATGACCGGAGGACAACAATCACAGGCCACGGGAAGGCTGGAGCAGATTTGTTCGGGATTGGGAGTGCTGCCGGAACATATCCGTGTTCTGACTCCACTCCGGAAAAATCATGATGAGAACGTCAGGATAATACGTGAGGAATTGGCATACAGTAATGTTTCGGTAATCATTGCCTCAAGGGAATGTATACAAACAGCTACAAGGAGAAAAAGAACAGAAGTATCAAACGATTAATCCATAAACAGGAAAAATGAAGAATGATATAATATTATCAGGTGTAGGCGGCCAGGGTATTCTTACGATTGCTGCTGCAATAGGGATGGCTGCCTTAGAAAACGGGTTGTATCTGAAACAGGCTGAAGTTCATGGCATGAGTCAGCGTGGAGGAGACGTACAATCACACCTCCGACTTTCGGATAAACCTGTGATGTCGGACCTTATCCCGCTTGGAAAGGCTGAGCTTATCATTTCTGTTGAACCAATGGAATCGCTGAGGTACCTGCCCTGGCTCGCTAAAGAGGGATGGCTCGTGACAAATTCAAATCCTTATGTTAATATCCCTGATTATCCCGATATAAATGATATACTGGATGAAATAAAAAAAGTCAAAAATAATATAGTTATCGACGCTGATACATTTGCGAGGGAGGCAGGTTCATTCAGATCAGGGAATATAGTTATCCTTGGAGCTGCTTCACCCTATATCGATATGCCATTCCGGAGCCTTGAAAAGGCGGTGCAAAATCTTTTCGCCAGAAAAGGAGAGGATGTGGTAAAAATTAACCTGATGGCATTGCGGGCCGG
>DATFLA010000069.1:0-9053 GCA_035268305.1 Bacteroidales bacterium
TGTCACTGTTTGATGCAGTATGTCACTCTTTTTCGACAATGTCGACCGGAGGCTTTTCAACACGCAATGATGGTATAGCAGCATTCAATTCGCCATATATTATGATCATAGTAATGCTGTTTATGTTCATTGCCGGTATAAATACAACACTCATCTATCACGGACTTAAAGGTAACTTCAGGAAATTCATAGACAATAATGAATTTGTACTGTACTCCATTATGTGCCTGGGATTCATAATTCTCACTGCAGTTGTACTTGCTTTCAAACCGGGTTATACTTTTGGAAAATCACTTCTTGATGCTGCATTTCACGTAATATCCCTCATTACCACAACAGGTTATTACACACACGATTACAACCTATGGGGAAGCTTTCTTATTGTCATTCTCTTCATACTGATGTTCACGGGAGCCACTTCCGGGTCGGCAAGCGGCAATATTAAAGTTGTGCGTTTGCTTCTTATCGGCAAGAATAACAGGCATGAACTCAAGAAACTGATACATCCAAATGCCTTTGTGCCGGTTAGACTCGACAGGCGCATCATTCCTCCTTCAACAGTGGCTAACCTGCTTGTCTTTATAACAATGTATTTCCTTATAGTTTCCCTGGGAGCTTTCCTGATCTCTTTTATGGGTTACGACCTGATGACATCTTTCAGCACATCAGCTTCTATGTTGGGTAATATCGGACCGGGAATAGGAAAATTTGGTCCGTTCACAAACTATTCCACGGTACCTGAAGCAGGTAAATGGCTTATGTCGGGACTCATGCTTATAGGAAGGCTTGAATTGCTTACAGTGCTTGTTCTTTTCACAAGGAATTTCTATAAGACATAAAAGGAAGAACAGGGAAATGGAAGTTACCATTCAACAATACCCAAACCCTGCCTTATTATTTTTATTTCATCACCTGTGCAATCCACAACTGTTGAAGCTTCATTCCTTCCGTAACCACCGTCAATAACAGCATCTGCAAAATCCTCGTATTTTTCCCATATAAGTTCAGGATCGGTTGTATATTCGATCACCTCATCAGGGTCGTGAATAGAAGCGGTTACAACAGGTCTCCCGAGCTCCCTGACAATTTCAAGAATAATATTATTATCGGGGATCCTTATACCTACTGTTTTCTTTTTATTCTTGAATAACCTGGGTATCTGGTTATTTGCCTGTACAATAAAGGTAAAAGGACCGGGCAGGTTTCTCTTAAGAAGTTTGAATATATTATTGTCGCGTATGACAGTATATTCAGAGAGCTGGCTCATATCGTGGAAAATGAGCGACAGTTCAGGATTCTTTGGATTAAGACCTTTATAACGGGCAATGCTTTCTATTGATTTAGTGGCCTTTACATCACATCCCATCGCATATACGGTATCAGTAGGATAGATTATTATTCCACCCGATTCGAGCAGGTCAACTACCTTCCTTATCTCTCTCTCGTTAGGATTTTCGTTATAAAGCCTGATAAGCATAATATACCTGTAAAAGGCACAAAGATAAATAAAAAAAGGGTAAGCTCCTTATATCGCACCGCTACAACTGCCTACCCTTGCTATCTTCCGATCCTGGGGGAGTTCAGCAGGAGCTGGTCGTATAAGACTTACCCTTTGCAAAAATACTACAAATAAAGAACCGGGCAAAATAATTATCCCTTTTTATAAACCCTCTCATTTCTAATTTTAGATTATATTTGCTAAAGATCAACTAACCTGAATACACAATAAACATCAAAATCATGGAACAAAAAGTCAATCCCTGGAAAGATAATCTTACGAATGGTCTTATTCTCGGCCTCATTGGAATAGTATACACTCTCATAGTGTATTTTTTAGGTATGACCCAGAACAAGATCCAGGGAGTTATTTTCCTGGCCATTCAACTTGTAATGCTGTATATTCTTATCAAATCATATCGCGATAACTTCAGGCACGGACAGATAACATACGGACAGGCGGTAGGTGCAGGTGTAATAATTGTTTTATACTATTCCATCATAATGGCTGTTTTCATCTATATTCTTTACGGCATTATCGATCCCGGACTTGTTGACAAGCAGCTTGCTGCCGTTGAGCAGACTCTTTCCCAGAGAGGAATGCCACAGGCTTCCATTGATGCTGCCATGAAGATGCAGGCTAAATTTATGAAACCTGCTTTTATGGCTCCGATGTCAATAATCACGAGTGTTATCTATGGTACAATTTTGTCACTCATAGCTGCCATATTTGTAAGAAAAGAGGGTAACCCGCTGTTACTGGATACAGAAGAAACTTCAACTGAAGAGTAAGCTGATGGATCTCTCTGTTGTAATCCCCGTTTATAATGAGGAGGAATCAATCCCCGAACTGACGGAATGGATTGAACGTGTATGCGCTTCCAGGAGAATATCCTACGAGATCATCTTTGTCGATGATGGTAGTTCCGATGCATCATGGGACAAAATAACGGAAATGGCTGTTAAAAATGAGATGGTCAGGGGTTTCCGTTTCAGGAGAAATTATGGCAAGGCTGCAGCTCTTCATACAGGATTCACAGAAACGAGGGGTGAGATAGTTATAACAATGGATTCCGATTTACAGGATAGTCCTGATGAGATCCCCGAGCTGATAAAAATGATCAGGGAAGAAGGTTACGATCTTGTTTCCGGATGGAAGAAGAAAAGATTCGATCCTTTTATAAAGAGGGTCACAAGCAAATTCTATAATGGTACCGCGCGCCTGTCTTCGGGCATTAAGCTGCATGATTTCAACTGCGGGCTGAAAGCGTACAGGCAGGAGGTAGTAAAGAGCATCGAGATATATGGCGAGATGCACAGGTATATACCCATTCTCGCCAAAGAAGCAGGTTTTAAAAAGATAGGTGAAAAGGTTGTGGAACACCGTTCCCGTAAATACGGTGTCACCAAATACGGACTCGACAGGTTTATAAAGGGATATCTCGATCTGCTTACTGTTGGTTTCATAACTCGCTTCGGGAAGAGTCCGATGCACCTTTTCGGGGCACTTGGTACTCTCATGTTCATCATAGGTTTTATAATGGCAGGTTACCTGGGTATCAGGAAGCTGACATTTATATCTCACCACCTGAGAGCGCCTCTTGTGACGGACAGTCCCTATTTCTTTATTGCTCTTACTGTTATGATAATAGGTTCTCTGCTTTTTCTTACAGGTTTTCTCGGGGAACTGATTAACAGGAACTCCTCGGAGAGGAACAAATACCTGATAAGAGAAAAGATCAATTAATAAATAACACAGCTGGTCACTCTTCCTTTTCTGAGTTGTGGAATACATCTATGATGGCTCCCGTCATTTTGTCCCATGCGAATTTGACCTTTTCGTTCCTCACACTCTGTTCAAAAACCGGTTTCCTGTTATTATCAAAATAATCAAGTATTGCTGATGCTATGCTTTCCGGTTCCGGATGTACCACGTAACCACATTCTCCGTCTTTCACAATCTCACTGAGTCCACCTACATCGGTTACCAGCATAGGCTTCCCGTAATGAAAAGCTATCTGGGTTACACCACTCTGGGTTGCCGACCGGTATGGTTGAACAACAAGGTCGGCAAGGCTGAAAAAGATGGGTACCTCATCATCCCTTATAAAACGGTCGAAGAAAATTACTTCTCCCTCCAGGTTATTTGTCTTAACAAGTTCCCTGTACTGTGTATCATCTTCATAAAACTCACCAGCCACAATGAGCTTAAGCCTCTTGTCTCTCAGACGTTTATCTGCAAATCCCTCAATAAGAAGGTCAAGCCCCTTGTAGGCCCGTATAAAGCCGAAGAATAAAAGGAATGAATCATCAGGGTCCATTCTGAGGTAAGCCACGGCATCCTCGCGTGGTAATGATTCGCCATACCCGTCAAACAATGGATGAGGAGAAAGCCTAACAGGAATATTATCGCGGAATTGCTTCAGGTCGCTTTCAACTGTCTCTGACATTACCACAGCGCCATCTATTGATGATGTAAAAAAACGTGTAAGCGCCTTATCACCAGGTCTTTTCTCGTGAGGGATAACATTATCGAAGATACATACTACCCTGGTGTGTTTATTCGACCGTACAATCCTCGCTATAGTACCGAAACACGGTGCCATGAAGGGAAGCCAGTACCTGACTATCAGAAGATCGGGACCTGACTTCTTAATTCTCCTCCCGGTAGTTATCCAGTTGAACGGGTTAACGGAGTTAACAAGCCTTTCTATCTTCACTCCTTCCGGAGCGGGACCATCGTTGTACTGTGTCTTCCCGGGAAATAAAAAACCAGGATACTGGAGTACAAATGTAACCACTTCAAGCTCGTGGCCTTCGGCAGAGAACTGTCTGGCCAGGCGGTCGTTGAATGTTGCAGGCCCTCCCCTGTATGGATAAGCCGGACCAAGTAAAATTATTTTCATGGCCTGATTAATTAACTGTAAAAATATAAAAACCGGCTGTAAAGAGGAACTTTATTCGTGCCTGTTTAACATAACAACCATAAAAGACCTTCCGGCTATCGATTAAGTGTAACAGACTGCCCCGGGGAAAGGTTTACCGTTTGTTCCTTCCCGTTATATTTTATCAGTGTTGTCCCTCCCCGTGACGAAGATATCCTGGAGGAAAGTACTCGGCCATCAGTCCATTTCATATCTACAGTGAAACCGCCACGTGCACACAGGCCTTTTGCCTCTCCACTGCTCCATTCTGAGGGTAAAGCCGGCAGCAGACTGATAACTCCCCTGCCCGATTGAACCAGCATCTCTGCAATACCTGCTGTTCCACCGAAATTGCCGTCTATCTGGAAAGGCGGATGGGTATCAAACAGGTTTTTGAGTGTCGACCGTCGCAACAGTGCCTGTACATTTTCATAAGCCTTCTCTCCATCATGCAAGCGTGCAAAAAGATTAATTATCCATGCCCTGCTCCATCCTGTATGTCCGCCTCCGTATGACAGGCGCCTTGCTATTGTTTTACGAGCCGCCTCATACAGGCCGGGTGTCTCAGGAGTAAACTGTTGAAAAGGATAAAGCCCCAGGAGGTGTGACATATGCCTGTGCCCCGGCTCCGTCTCATCAAAATCCTTTATCCATTCCATGATGACACCTTTTGAATTGATCCTGACAGGAGGTAACCGTCGGGCTGTCTCTTTCAGCTTCCCGGCAAATTCCCTGTCCGTTTTCAGTACTCCGGCTGCATCAATACAATTTTCAAAGAGCTCCCGGATTATCTCCACATCTGTTGTTGCCGCATATGTAAGTGCCGAAACCTGCCCGTTTGACTGATCTCTGAAACTATTCTCAGGTGAATGTGACGGGTTTGTGACAAGATAACCTTCCGGCGACTCCACAAGAAAGCCAAGGACAAACTGTGCTGCCCCTTTTATCAGCGGGTATGCCTTTTCTCTCAGAAATGCCGTATCGCCTGTGAATAAATAATGCTGGTACAACGAGCAGGTCATCCACGGACCATCAAGTGGTGTTATCCCCCAGACACCATCCATGACACCTGTCCTGCCAAAAGGATCGGTCAGGTGATGAAGTGTCCATCCGTCGCTACCGTACATCTCACGAGCTGTAACAGCACCGGGAACAGCCAACCTTGTAAGAAAGGATGACAGTATAAGCCCGGTCTCCGGCAGATTGCAAACATCTGCAGGCCAGTAATTCATCTGCAGGTTGATGTTTGTATGAAAATCGGAGTTCCACGGGGCCTTCATGTCCTTGTTCCATATGCCCTGTAGGTTGGCCGGTAGCCTTCCCGGTGACCTTGAAGAAGACATGAGCAGATACCTTCCGTACTGGAAATAAAGCGCAATAAGCCCGTTATCAGTGCCTCCCCCCTTTACTCTCTCAAGCCGCTCATCTGTAGGAATATTAACAAGGGTATCCGGTCCAAGATTGAGGCTTACCCTGTCGAAAATAGCCCTGTATTCATCAAGATGTCTGCTCAGTAGCTTTTCATAAGACTGCTTATCCGATGCGTTAAGTATGTTATTACATTCCTCAAGCGGATCAATGGAATTATCTGTGTCAAGCAAATCAATATTATAATCCGTAGCAGCAGTAAGACGGAGCAGTATCTCTTCTGCATCGCTAACAATAAGCGTATCGCCTGAGCTTTTCACAACGCCTCCCCCTGTTGCCAGTCTCATTTTACCTGCAAACTTCATATGTGCCCCGCCCGGGCCCGATGTGGGATCATCCTTGTCTATGATCTGTCCGTTAAGTTCCAGGATATTATTGCTTTCTGTTTTTGCAACAGCATCCTTTTTCCTGGAAAGTCTGAATCGTGCATTGATAAGGCCGCCATCGTCCGATTTTATATGGACAACTATAATATTATCAGGCGCCGAGGCGAATACTTCCTGCACATAATGCCTGCCACCTGCTGAAAATGAGGTTGACGCTATGCCGGTGTGCAGATCAAGACTCCTTCTGTAGTTACATGTGGAATCGGGCCGGGAATAGTATATTTCAAGTTTGCCAAGCGGCTGGTAGGATCGGATATTAGGCGGGGTTCCGATAAAATCCTTCTCGGCAATGCTGTAGGCTTCCCTGTACCGGCTACTGAACAACGCTTCTCTCAGTGATGGAAGAGCCTTCAGTGCCGCCGGGTTATCATTATCTATTTTGCTTCCTGCCCATATGCTCTCCTCATTCAGCCAGAGTGTTTCTGTAACAGGATTACCACCAACCATGGCACCAAGACGGCCGTTACCCACAGGCAGTGCCTCTTCCCAGGCTGAAGCCGGCTGCCTGTACCACAGCACGAGTGATTCACCTGAGGGTCCCTTTTCAGTGTTACATCCTGAGAAAGCAGTCATAACACAGGCTACAGACAACAATGACAACAACCTGTTCATTTCCTGTTAATGATTAATAATATTTTATTTACCTGTATCCATCTGTTCATACCTGGCCTCAAACCTCCTGTAAAGCTGCTTATGTTTATTATCAAGATTTATATTTCGTCCCGTAATGAATGCCAGAACAACATCATTAGTCGACATATCCAGCAGATCCCCTGTCGATACTACTATATTGGCATCTTTTCCTTTTTCAATCGATCCCGTCATATCGTCGATACCAAGTATCTTAGCGGTGTTAAGTGTCACTGTCTGAAGTGCTTCCTCTTTTGTGAGTCCGTAGGCAGCCGTTTCACCTGCAGCAAAAGGCAGGTTGCCATAAGCCTGGTTTGAATATGTAAGACCAACAAGGATACCTTCCTTATGAAACATGGCTGCAAGTTTGAAAGGAAGCCTTGTATCACTGTAGTCATATTTCGGAAGACTAAGTGGATCGGCAAGCAGGACAGGAATATTGTTTTCCTCAAGAAAATCTTTAACTGTCCATGCCGATTCATCAGCATCAGAAAGGACTATCTTCTTAACACCATGTCTTTTGGCAAAACTTATTGCTTCTATGATACCTTTTGGTTCACCGGAACTTACAAATAATATTTTTGAACCGTCGAACAAGCCCTTCATGGCTTCAAGCCTGAGATTGGCATGTTCCGGTTTTTCAATGGCAGCATAAGCTGTGGCATCTGTGAAAATCTTTTCCAGTTTCTCAACATTCTCTTCATAGTTATTCTCTCCCGACATTCCGAACCTGAAATAACTGCCTCTGCCCCCTGAAGCTTTCCGTGGCCAGCCCAGCTGTATCCCATTGTCCATCTTGTATGCGGCATCTTCCCAGTCCCACGCATCAAGCTGTACAACACTTGAAGTGCCCGGGAGGAGTGAACCAACAGGGACGATCTGTGCCAGGAGAATACCGTTTGACCTGATTACGGGTGTCACCTGCGAATCGGTACTGTAGGCCACTATAGCCCTTACATTTGGATTAAGAGAACCTATCTCCCTGTTATCCGTTGCAACATCCAAACCACTGCCTATCTCCTGAAGTCCCAGGCTCGTAGAAGGGAAAATGAGTCCGGGGTATACCTGTTTACCGGATACATCTATTACTTCATAGCCGTTCCTGTCGATGTTAATATCCGATGATTTGCCAACAGCAGTTATTTTCCCTTTGACAAATACAACTGTACCGTTTTCAATCACATCGCCGGTACCGGTATGAATAGTACCACCAACCA
The DNA here is from genome assembly GCA_035268305.1 of Bacteroidales bacterium. Classification (GTDB taxonomy): domain Bacteria; phylum Bacteroidota; class Bacteroidia; order Bacteroidales; family VadinHA17; genus LD21. The sequence continues at coordinate 8,083 of DATFLA010000069.1, forward strand.
GCATTACCGGCTTTTTCTGTGCCGGAGCCACAACCGGGTTTTGTGCTGTTGCCTGGAAGAGACAGGCCAGTACAACAAGCGCTGATATATATATTCGTTTTTTCATTTTATTCCTTTTTATTCAGTTACTAAAACAATATTCCCGTTACTAGGTTAGCTAGACACTGTTTCTTCCGATGGCCTGCCTGAACGTGAAAATGAACCGGCAGATTTCTGCGAAGAAGACTCATTAAGAATCTCGGAAATGATCCTGTTTCTCTCTTTGGCTATCTCTGCTTTCATTGAGGCATCTTCCTGTTCAGCAAAATAAAAAGTACCGTCAACCATTGTCTTCAGCACCCTGGAATATACCGATAGCGGATTACCGCTCCATAAAACAAGATCTGCATCTTTTCCAACCTTAATACTACCTGTTCTGTCGCCAAGATGAAGGTTTATGGCAGGATTAATTGTTATAAGTTTCATAGCTTCTGTTTCGCTGATGCCACCATACTTCATAATCTTGGCTGCTTCCTGGTTAAGCCTTCTCCCCATCTCGGCATCATCGGAGTTAATACAAACCAGCACTCCCTGTTTTATGAGTACGGCAGCATTATATGCTATTCCCTCATATACCTCGAATTTATAATCCCACCAGTCTGAAAAGACAGAAGCGGAAGTACCGTTTGCCGCTATCTTATCAGCATATTTATACCCTTCGTTACAGTGGATAAGAGTGTTGACCTTTACCCCGAAATCCTTTGCCAGATCCATAATCATTATACCTTCCGACTGCACATATGAATGACATTCAATAAAGCTTCTTTTTTCAAGGACATCCACTATTGCATCCAGTTCAAGATCTTTCCTTGGTGGAACCTTGCCTGCCCGCTCAGCCGGTTTCATGGCATTCCATTTATCCCATTCAGCTCTATAATCTTCAGCTCTGCTGTAAGCGTCGCGTATAATCTGCTCCACTCCCATCCTTGTGT
>DATFLA010000070.1:0-5203 GCA_035268305.1 Bacteroidales bacterium
CTTTCTTGCTGCACCTGTTTTTGGACTTGCAAGTGCTACCCTGGCTACAGTCCTTATACTACTCCCCTCTTTCTTCCCGGCAGCAGGCTTCAGGGGAGATCTCGTTGTTATCTTCTACCTGCTTGCCATACCTTCCGTTTCATATATTATAGGATCGCTGGCATCAGGTAATCCTATAGGGGCTGTGGGAGCCTCCCGTGAAATGAAGCTTATTATAGCGTATGAGTTTGCGTTTATTCTTGCCCTAGCAGCCATATTTGTCAAAACAGGGATGAGCCTCACCATTAGCGACATATTAGCCAGACAGGAATCAGCGGGAGTTAACATAGGCAGCATATCAGGTATCCTGATTTTTATAGTTCTACTGTTTGTGATACAGGCCAAACTGGCCTGGGTCCCCTTCGATATGTCTGAAGCCGAGGCTGAGCTGGCTCACGGCCTTTTTATTGAATATTCAGGAGCGGCATATGCAATTATCAGAATGACAAGATATATAATGCTTTTTGCCCTCCCTTCATTATTAATAACTCTTCTTTTCGGAGGGTACAGTATAAGTGGACTGGGAATATTATGGTCTGTACTTAAACTGGTATTGGTATTACTCCTTATCACACTGATAAGAAATACCAATCCAAGGATAAAGATAAGTCAGGCAATGAGGTTTTTCTTTTTATGGATGAGCCTCATAGCACTGGTGGCTGTTGGTTTATCAACTGTTAACCTGTAAAACTTACAGAATTGGGACTTGGTAGTTATTGCTTTAAAAAATCGTTATGGGTATTCCATTTTGGAGGGTCGTCCTGTAACAACTGCGACATCGAAATACTCGACTGCCTGACACCTAAGTATGATGTTGAGCGTTTCGGCATACAGCTGGTAGGTTCGATAAGGCATGCCGATGTACTGCTGGTATCAGGGTCGATAAACAGGAAATGCAGGGAGCGGCTTCTTGAACTGTATAAACAGGCACCAAAACCACTGCTCGTAATAGCCTTCGGGTCATGCGGTTGTACCGGAGGTATATTTGCCGACGGAATTCCATTTGCAGGTCCTGTTGATAAAATAATACCTGTCGATGCATATATACCCGGATGTCCTCCAAAACCAGAAGCAATTATTGCAGGAATTGTAAAACTGACAAAAAAATAGGAAGCTATGGGAGGCATTAATTACAAAATACTGCCGGAAATACTGAAGCTGAATTTTAATGGCGACATCCGCCGGATTATAGTACAGCAGAGAAAAAGACTCGTTATACACATCCGGAAAGAAGCTCTGCCGGAAATAGCGAATTACTTCCTCGATGAACTCTCATACAGGTTCATAATAGCCACAGGAATGGTAAACGATAATGGTTTTGATATTATCTATCATTTCAGCGACGACAAAACCGGGTATATCATTAATCTGCAGACAAGCCTGCCGGAAAACAATCCCGAAATAGAATCCCTGGCTAATATCATTAATGCTGCCAACTGGATAGAAAGGGAGATACATGAACTTTTCGGAATAAAATTCATCAATCATCCAAACCTCACAAAGCTAATCTCCGAAGGTAACTGGAAGGACAATGATCATCCGTATGCAAGAAAAAAAAGAAATGAATTTAATCCTGATGAATTATGAATACCAGGACTATCATACCTATCGGGCCTTATCATCCTTTACAGGAAGAACCTGAACTTTTCAGGCTTTATTGTGACGGAGAGATAGTAAGGGACATTGAATGGGAAACAGGATATAACCACCGGGGGATTGAAAAGATCAACGAATCAAAAACATTCGACCAGGTGTTTTTCGTCGTGGAACGCGTTTGTGGTATATGCTCAACATCTCATCCCTTTGCCTATGCCAATGCCATGGAAGAAATTGCGCGTACTGAAATACCCGACAGGGCAAAATACATTAGAACAATAATCGCCGAACTTGAAAGGCTTCACAGCCATCTCCTCTGGGTAGGACTGGCCGGGCATTTCCTTGGTTACAACACCGTATTTATGTGGGCATGGAAGTACAGGGAAAATGTACTGGATCTTTTTGAAAAGATAACAGGTAACAGGAACAACTATGCCATGTTTAAAATCGGAGGAGTCAGGCGCGACATACCGGATTCTTCAATAGGCGATATAAGAAAACTTCTCGATATCCTCAAACCAAAAGCAGATCTTCTCACCGGTGCGGTAATGGACGATCCGGTTATACATGCCCGAACAAAAAATATTGGAATACTGAGTCGCGAAGATATAATGAATTATGGAGCAGTTGGGCCGACGGCCAGGGCCTCGGGTGTTGATATGGATGTCAGGAAAGATGATCCCTATGCCGCCTATCCCCTTGTCAACTGGAAGGTAATTACAGCGGAAGAAGGTGATGTCTTTGCCAAAGCCAGGGTAAGACTGCTTGAACTTTATGAATCGATATCAATTATTGAACAATGTCTGGATAAGCTTCCCCGGACAAAAGAGGGAAACATCTCGGCAACAGTTAAGAATATACCGGAAGGGATGGGATTCGGGAGAGCAGAAGCCCCGCGTGGAGAAGTATTTCACTTTGTGAAATCTGATGGGTCCAACTCTCCTGTCAGGCATAAAATAAGGGCCCCCAGCTATGTTAATGTGGCAACTTTCAGGAAATCATGTGTCGGACAGACTATTGCCGATGCAACAATCATACTGGCAGCCGTTGATCCGTGTTATTGCTGTACTGAGAGAATGGCCTTTGCCTATGACTATTACTCGGGCAGGAAGGTTTTTAACGGAATAGATCTTGTAAAACTATCACAGGAAAAAACCAATGCAATAAAAATGAGCATTTAATTCCGGAAATATGAATGAACTGTTTTATATAATATGGTTACCACTCATTTCAGGTCTTATACTTCTGGTGGTACCTGAAAAGCTCAGGAAAGTTACAGGCAGCCTTACATCAGTTATTACCGGTGTTTCACTGTATTTTGCAGTTAGGCTGTTTCTTGCCCCATTAGCGGGAGACCAGGGCATGATCCCGCTCCTTGATGATTTAATTGCCAAAGGAGGACAGAACTCTTTCCTGGCAACAGTGAGTATCCTGAATATTGACAACATAGCAAGGATAGTGGTGCTTCTGATCTTTCTATTTTCATTCCTGATAAGTATTTATTCATTAAACTATACACAAAGAGGTCGGCAAATAAATGGCTATTACTCATATATCCTGCTAACTGCCGCTCTTTCGGCCCTGGCTGTGACAGCAGATAATCTTCTCCTTTTTATATTTTGCTGGGGCATACTCGGACTCCTCCTGTACAAGCTCATCAAGGGATATGATGAGGAAAGCTCGTCAACGGCCAAGAAAACAATGATTCTTATTGGCGGATCAGATACTATAATGTTGCTTGGACTGGGAATTATTTACAAAATAAACGGTTCTTTCAGCATATCCGCAGGTCAGATATCAACAGCCTCTGCTCTCGGAGCTGCTGCTTTTATTGCAATGCTGACCGGGAGTTTCACAAAAGCCGGAGCTTTCCCCTTTCATACATGGGTTCCCGATTTTGCAAAAAAAGCCCCGGCATCTTCAACAGCTCTTTTACCGGCATCGCTAGACAAGCTTCTTGGAATCTATTTCATGTTCCGTATCTGCACCTCGCTTTTTACCCTCAGTGAAATACTTACATTGCTGCTCGTCATTACGGGAGTTGTAACAATAATTTCCGGTGTTATGATGGCACTTGTTCAACATAACACAAAACAGCTTCTGGGGTATCATGCTGTGTCGCAGGTAGGTTATATGGTGCTTGGCCTCGGACTTGGAAATCCTGTAGGAATAGCCGGCGGTCTTTTCCACATGGTCAACCATACTATGTATAAATCAGGTCTGTTCCTTGTTGCAGGTAACATAGAGGACAGGTATGGAACCGACCAGATGGAACACCTTGGCGGAGCCGCCAGGCTGATGCCTTTAACATTTGTTTCCGCATTAATATTTTCACTGTCTATATCAGGCATACCTCCCCTCAACGGCTTTGCGTCGAAATGGCTCATATACCAGGGCATAATCGATTTTGGGCAGGGCACAGGCATTGCCAACAGACTATGGATGATCTGGCTGGGTCTTGCAGTACTCGGATCCGCTCTTACACTTGCCAGCTTTATTAAATTTCTTGCCGGTATTTTCCTGGGCAGAACAAAAAATGCCTCAACGCCCCGTTCAGGTGCCAAGCCATTAATGACAATCCCTTCCCTAATTCTTGCTCTCCTTTGCCTTCTCACCGGGATATTTGCTTCCGGGTATGTCATTCCCCGTATCATCAAGCCTCTCTATTCGGGCTTCTCCGGACCGGGAATCTGGCAATCGGGACTGGTCGCAATGCTTATTCTTGTATCCGTTATTGTGGGAATTGTGACATACCTGCTTACATTAACAGGGAAGTTCAGGTATGAGGACAGCTACATCGGTGGTGAAAAAGACCAGGATCTCAGCAGGGCCAGTGTGCTCGATTTTTACAGGACCATAAGCTCAAATAAAATATTCGCCGGTTTCTACTATGGTGCTGTCAGGAAATGGTTTGACATATATGATCTGGGGAAGAAAATGGTTTTCTCCTGCAGTCGTGTTGTCAGCAAATGGCATACAGGAATACTTCCTTTATATGTAGCCTGGCTGATAACCGGACTTGTAACCCTAATGATAATAATGCTTTTATAAATGAGTAAATAATGGAAAACACACTCGCAGTAATAATAATTATTATGATAGCAGGCTCTGTTTTCTCACTGCATGCCAGGGACCTTCTTTCAGCAATAGTCTCTTACGGAATTGTAGGTTTCAGTCTTGTCATCGCTTTCCTTGTGCTTAAAGCGCCTGACCTGGCAATAGTACAGATTGTTGTCGAAACAATTTCCCTGATAATAATGATCTCAGTCCTTATAATAAGCACAGGTGATGACCTTACAGAAAAAGACACCATGAAAATAGAAGGTAAATCATATATCAATGTCAGAAACCTGTATTATATACTGTTCGCCTTCATAGCTGCTCTTTGTCTTGTCTTTTTCTTTGTAATGGCAACAAAGGATATGTCACCTCTCGGCAGTCACGAAACAAGGATGGCAACCAGGTATATCCTCGACGGGGTAAAGGAAACAGGAGCTGTTAACCTTGTTACCGGCATAGTATTCGACTACAGGGGTTATGATACACTTGGTGAGGCTACAATACTGTT
>DATFLA010000071.1:0-3853 GCA_035268305.1 Bacteroidales bacterium
GCATCCTTGCCCCATCGTTCTTTTATCAGTACAGACTGTCCGCCAATGGGATTTGCAGAACCGTGAAGGATATGCGACAGGGTAACCCCGCCTGCCAGCTGCCTGTAAATGGTCTCATCCTCGGGATCAATGATATCCCCTACCCTTACTTCCGATGTGATTGCCTGTCCCATCTCGTTGGTGCCATCCATGGCTATATGAGAGTGCTGGTCAATTATCCCCGGGGTAAGGTGTTTACCTGTGGCATCTATTACAGTCACTCCAGCCGGAGCTTTAATGTCTTTACCAATTTTCGTTATCCTGCCTTTCTGAACAAGAACATCTGTGTTCTCCAGGTTACCTTCCTTTTCACTTGTCCATACAGTTGCATTTTTAAACAGAATATCCTTCTGTTTCGGTAGTTTCTGCCTGCCATAGGCAGCAAACGGATATATTACCGGGCCCATCGCCAGGACAGGACTTTCATGCTTCTTCCTTTCAGAGGACTTACCTGTTGAATCACTTACAAATGAGGCTTTCCAGCTTACCCAGGTCCCGTCTTCCACCTGGCCCCTTCCTTCTATCTCTTTACCCGTTATAGACCCGATAAGCCTGTACTTGTGGTGTGACCTGTCAAAATTAACGGAGACAATATCCTTTTCTATACCAAAGGTAGCACCTTTTACCTGTGTTGAATCCACCATAAGCTTTACTGAAGGTTTATCAAGCGAACCTGACAGCACCATTGTGTATTTTGCGGTATCTACTTCAACAGTCCATGTTCCTCTCAGGTCCTTTTTCCTCATATCAACAAACCTGTAAGGAGTACCCTGAACCCAGTTCTCATAAATCACACAGTCATCCTTAAAGATATCACCGGAAGTAACAAGAAGATTTGCTATCATATTCTTTTTAACGGCACCAACAAGTCCTTCCCCACCGACATAACTTGCAGGGGTATAGGTAAGGGCTTTAAGTGCATCCTCTTCTGAGAGACCATATTTAACCGCTTTTCTTAAGTTACCTAGAAATGATGATCTTTTCTTAAGATCAGAAGAGGTAATGGCGAAGGTGATGCCTGCTCTGGAAACCCTGGAGAGATTGGAGGGAGACATCTCCCAGTTTTTCAGGGCGACATAGCTGACAGAAGCAGCATCATAAGGATCCTTTACATCGGGAGCATCAGGAAATGCTACCGGTATGATCATCTTATCACCTGTGTTCCTTATATCTTCAATTGTCTGGTATTCATCGCCTCCTCCTTTGATTATATAGCTGATGCCAAACTCTTTACCGATCATATCTGCACGCAGTACTTCCAGCTTGTCAGAGACCTCAAAAATCTGGGGAAGGCCCAGGTTTGCATTATATGCTTCAAGTCCGTCATCCTGGAAATACCCGGCCGGCAGTTGTTTATACCACTGTGCATCATAGTTAAGCTGTCGCAGCAGGGCAATGATTCCAAAGGGAGATGCCGGGTACAGGTCAGCTGAATGACCCCTTGAAAATGAATAGTTAGCCGAGGCTTTATTCTTCAGAATTACATTATTTGATTTACCATCGCCGGTACTTACAAGAGCTGATGTTCCCCTTGCAATACCATCATCCTTGAATGTAAGCACTGCACCGAAACCGGCTTTCCTGTATTCATCAGCCGTTTTTGTGTCGGGTATGAACTCAGTGGATACATCATATGAAGCATGAATCCCGTTATTCCAGTAGTCTGCTATCCTTGCTTCCGGTAAGGTTTCCCTTGACGAACCACGACCACCTGTCATAAAGGCTGCGTATGGATTTACAGAAGGACCGGAGGATCCGGACCTGATACCGTAATTACCTGCATAGATGTCCACAAATGACGGATAAACAGTCTTTCCGGAAAGGTCATAAATAATAGTTCCTTTGGGAAAATCAATATTGGTGCCTATGGCAGCAATCCTGCCGCTGGCAATAAGGATATCAGCCTTTTCAAGAGTTGTCTGGTAATCCACCACAACACGGGCATTCTTAAGCCCGTAAATATCTACCCGCCTGTCGCTGACTCCGATAACAGGAGCATCATCCTGTTGAGCATGGAGCTGAAATGGCAGGGCCAGTAGAAGCAAGAATAAAATTTTGCGCATGATTAATTATGATTTAGGATAAATAAAGACGAAGGACGTAAGATATAAGACATAAGTGCTTTGTCGTTTCGATTCCCCTACCGGGAGGGGCCAGGGGTGAGTAAAGCAAGGCGAAGGGCGCCGTAACTCCTGTAAGGTCGGCTGTCTCCCGTTCACTCATAAAGGTAGCCTTTCAGATAATTAAACTGATCTGTCAGCTTGCCTTCGCTCAGGATAGTTGCCCTGGTAAGCATTGAACTTTGTGTCCCCGTTAGCAGATCATGAAGAACATTGAACATAAGTTGTCTTCCAAAGTCGAGTGATGCATCGCGCGGGAGTTCCCCGGGGAGATTATCAATTGACATCACCGTTATGTTTGTATTGCGGATAAAGGCGGGTTCTTCATATCCGAGTTGAGGATTATAACCATAGAAAGGATCGGAGATAGTTGTGGCCCTCAGGGTGGAAGGGATTGGTCCACCGATATCACAACTTATATCAGCTATGACAGAGATTCTGAAATCGGGATGCTTCATTTCTTCCGCGGTAAAAAATACAGGAGAACGCGGATCCCAGTAATGTCCTGCTATAAGAATATCGGTAGCTTTTGTGAAAGGATAAAAGACTGATTCATATTCACCGGGATTTTCCACAAAATGTCCGAAATCAAATTGTCTTCCCTTCCTGTGTTTTGTATAATGCCCCGGACCTATCCGTGTAAAAACGGGTACTTCGAAATCGCGTGATATATATTCTTCCGGCGTTACATATTCTATATCAGCAGCCTGCAGGGTCTCAACCGCCCCGTTAGCCACCCTGCCTTCCCCTGTAACGAGTATCTTAAGTCCGGGATTAAGTTCGATAAGTCGCAATCCGGCCCACATCTCTTCCAGGTCGCGGCATTGATGTGCCGGTTTAAGCTTAAACCTGTTGGTCCTGATACCCCTGGCTCTCAAGCCATTGTAAGCACCAACAAGTCCGGCATATCGTCCGAAGGCAACAACCCTTTGAACATCGTTGGTTGTAAGATATTCATAATCGATAAGGGTATTGCCCAGAGATGCCATATCACGCAACATCTCCCTGTTATAGGGTTGTTGCTTGGCTACATGAGCAAAAAACATGTATATCTTACCGGGGATAAAAGTTCTGCGATCCACTTCCTTAACACCCATAAGGATATCACAATCGCCCAGGTCCTCTTTAAGTGGTATATTAAGGTATTCATATTCCTCGTTTGAATAACACCTTATATCGCTTGGCTGAACAAAAAACTCAACATCGGGATAAAGTTCTTCAAGTTCTGTTATCTGCGGAGGCGTAAGAGGCACCCTTCTGTCCGGGGGATTCTTGGTCTCCCTGAGAATACCTACTTTTAGAGTCTTATTCATTTATCAGAAAAGATGGATTAGGTGTAAAGTGTGAAGATAATAATTCAGCACCTTAACATTATAAACATTAAGTTAAATAAATTTAAAAATATCAATCCGCCGGCAGAACTACAGCAGCTACTGCCCGTTAAATGACTCCAGGAATTCCAGTTGTTCCAGGTGGGGTACTTCTACAACAACGGCACTGTCGGCAAACTCCATAACCTGGTGCGTATCCTTATTAAAGAAAGGCCAGTCGGGAAGTCCAGCTCCGTTAGGGTCGCCTGTCTTTGCAAAATTCACCCAGTATGACGACATCTGGCCGGCAAGGTCGTAATCGGCTTTAACGAATGGCCTGTTCCATAACTTAAGGTTATTAAGCGCATAGCCGAATTCTGACGA
>DATFLA010000072.1:0-2999 GCA_035268305.1 Bacteroidales bacterium
CGAAGCAAACGGCAGCGGCACTCTTTCTCTTAACGGACAGGAGATAATACTGAACTCCGATGATGTGGAGATCATATCTGAGGATATACCCGGATGGCAGGTTGCCAACGACGGAAAGCTTACAGTAGCCCTCGATATAACTGTGACAGATGAGCTGCGCTATGAAGGTATAGCAAGGGAATTTGTTAACAGGATACAAAATATCCGTAAGGAAGCCGGCTTCGACGTGACCGATAAAATCACAGTCTTAATTGAAGATAATGACTTTGTTCGCGAGGCAGTTAAAAGACATTCCGCCTATATCGGATCACAGACACTGGCTACATCAGTACAACTGACAGACTCCTTCGATCAGGTCAATACAAGGGATGTGGATATTGATGAAGTGATGGTTAAGGTAGAGGTGAGGAAGAAGGACTGAGCACGGATTGCAAATCCGCGCTAACAGGTGGGTTTGTTACACGGAGGGCCACAGAGAGAAGCTCGGATTACAAATCCTCGCCAACGGGATAGCTGACATCTCCCTTGTACATAATGAACTGTACTTAAGGTTTTGGCAGCCCCTCTGTCAGCAAAGCTGACATCTCCCCTAAAGGGGAGCTAATTCCATCAGATATTTAACGTCATAGTTTCCTTTTCTTCTACCCACAAAGCCTCTGTATGAGTGTAATTTCAGCACTAAGAAATGATTATTACTTAATGTGCGGTGGCAAACCGAAAAAACTACTAAATAATTAGATGAATTAGTCCCCCTTTAGGGGGAACGCCCGCAGGGCAAGGGGGCTGTGAGATATGCAGAATCTTAATTACTTCATTGTACTCTTTAGGGGGGCAAAGTGGCTATCAGAACCAGTAAAATTCAACTTTTTGCCGCATCATCAGGGTTTGCATGAAGTAAAACTCCTCTGAAATACTCAATCGTCTTAAGCAGTCCCTCTTCAGGTCCGACTGCCGGCTCCCAATCCAGTTTTTTCCTGGCAAGGGAAATATCGGGCTGTCGTTGTTTGGGATCATCCTGCGGCAGTGGTTTGTAAATGATCTTCGACTTTGTGCCTGTAAGCTTAATGATCATTTCCGCGAGTTCATTAATCGCGAATTCCTGCGGGTTACCAAGGTTGACCGGACCTGTAAAATCATCTTCCGTGTCCATCAGTTTCACAAGTCCATCAACAAGATCGTCAATGAACTGGAAGCTGCGTGTATGGGTGCCATCGCCGAATATTGTTATGTCTTCACCTTTCAGAGCCTGTACAATAAAGTTGGATACTACCCTGCCGTCATTAAGGCTCATCCTTGGCCCGTAGGTGTTGAATATCCTTGCTATTTTAATCTTAACTTTATTCTGTTGATGGTAATTCATGAAAAGAGTCTCGGCACACCTCTTCCCCTCATCGTAACAGGCACGCGGACCCAGTACGTTCACATTACCCCAGTAATCTTCATTCTGGGGATGTACTTTGGGATCACCGTATATTTCGCTCGTTGACGCCTGTAATATCTTCGATTTTGTTCTCTTAGCCAGTCCGAGGGTGTTAATTGCTCCCATTACGGAAGTCTTGATGGTCTTGATGCCATTATACTGGTAATGGACCGGTGATGCGGGGCAAGCAAGATTATAGATCTCATCTGTCTCAATATACACCGGCATGGTGATATCATGCCTTATAACCTCGAAATGCCTGTTTCCGAGGAGGTGTATTATATTCATCTTCGATCCGGTAAAATAATTATCGAGACAGATCACTTCATTTCCGAGACTGAGAAGCTTTTCACAAAGATGTGATCCAATGAATCCGGCCCCGCCGGTTACAAGAATACGTTTCATTTGCGAGGATGTTTAGACAAATATAAATATAATTTTTGCAAGTTCTTAAAACCCCTTTCCACCGACGCTAAAGGTCGGGACAAGCCTTTGGGCGTTCGCCCTAAAGTATGTGGTATTTAATTTCTTGTAGTCCTTACTGCCCCCTGCCCCCTAAAGGGGGGTTAAATTGTCAAATTTTACTACCCTGGTCCGCTGACATAAGGCTGCTAAAACGTTCACAAAATTCCTATTATACTAATCATTTTCCCCATTTTCCTGATATCTTTGAACTATGATTGACAGGCCGACCATAGAACGTATACTCGATGCTGCACAGATAGTTGATGTAATACAGGAATTTGTTCCCCTGAAAAAGAGGGGTGTCAATTATTTGGGTTTATGCCCTTTTCATAATGAGAAAACACCTTCCTTCACCGTATCACCGTCGAAGGAGATATTTAAATGTTTCGGATGCGGTAAGGTAGGCAACTCTGTCAATTTCATTATGGAACATGAACACCTTTCATATCCTGAGGCACTTAAGTACCTGGCAAGGAAATACCACATTGAAGTTGTTGAGAAAGAACTCACACAGGAAGAACTTGACAAACAGAATGAGAGAGAGAGCCTGCTTGTTGTAACAGCCTATGCTGCCCGTCGTTTTGCAGAGAACCTTTTCCATACCGATGAAGGAATATCGATAGGTCTCTCCTATTTCAGGGAAAGAGGATTCCGCCAGGATACTCTGAAAAAATTTGAAGTTGGATACAGTGCTGAAAAACGTGATGCCTTCACCCGCCAGGCAACAGAGGACGGTTATAAACAGGATTTTCTTGTAAAAACCGGACTCTCTATTCAGCATGAAGAACGCGTCTTCGACAGGTTCAGTGGAAGAGTCATGTTTCCCATACACTCATTATCGGGCCAGGTACTTGGTTTTGGCGGAAGGATATTGAAGACTGATGCAAAGACTGCAAAATATCTTAACTCACCCGAGTCGGAGATTTATCACAAGAGCCGCATATTATACGGTATCTACCAGGCCCGCAAAATGATCACCCAGCTGGATAAATGTTATCTAGTGGAAGGTTATACAGATGTGATGTCGTTGCATGAAGCCGGTATCGAGAACGTTGTGGCGTCATCGGGAACATCGCTCACACAGGAACAGGTAAGGCTTGTTAAACGCTTCACC
>DATFLA010000073.1:0-11551 GCA_035268305.1 Bacteroidales bacterium
ACGGCACAACAAGCCGTATTTATATTGATGGTACGGAACAAAACAATTCAACAGTTGCTCCTCAAACTGCACTACCTTCGGAAGGTAATATCGGAAGGTATAATAACGGAGAATATTTCAATGGTTATATTGATGAAGTAAGATTCTCAATGAGCCCAAAATCTGCTGACTGGATACTCACAGAATATAATAACCAGAATGATCCGTCAAGCTTCATCTCCCTTGGTACTGAAGTGGATGCAACGCTTCTTACAACAATAGGTATCTGCTCCACTACCTTTACACTTGACCAGGGCTATCCTGCAGGGGGGACATACAGCGGCACAGGAGTCAGTGGTACCAACTTCAATGCGAGTGCAGCCGGTATTGGAACACATGCCATAACATATACATATACAAATGCATCCGGATGTTCAGCCAGTGCAGTACGGAATATCATTGTGACACCATTACCTGCTGCCCCTGCTACAGCAAATAAACAGTGTTGTATCTCAAACATTGTTGATCTTGAAGCAACCGGCAGTAATCTAAAATGGTACAGCGATGCAGCCCTCACAACTCTTGCAGGAAGCGGAAATCCTTTTGCAACCGGCCAGACAACAGCAGGTGCGTATACATATTATGTTACACAAACAGTTAATGGCTGTGAAAGTTCCGCCACGAGTGCAACACTTACTATATTCCCGGGAATAACTATTAATACACAACCTTCTCCTGTCTCCGTTTGCGAAGGAGGAAATGCTACATTCACTGTATCTGCTACAGGTTATAATGAGACTTATCAGTGGCAGGAAAACGGTGTAAACATCACTGACGGAGGCATATATAGCGGTGCAACTACTTCTTCACTTACGTTGACAAACCCGGGATTGACAAAAAACGGGATGCAGTACAGGTGCCTTATAACGAGTACCTGCGGTACATCACCCGTCACAAGCAACTCAGCTTTACTAACAGTTAATCCCGCACCTGTTGCCACATTCAGCTATACCGGTACACCATATTGTCCGAATGAAGCCAACCCTTTGCCGACATTCAGCGGAGGTGGTGTTGCAGGTGTCTTTTCATCAACGGCAGGACTGGTATTTGCCAGTACCTCAACAGGTGAAGTTGACCTGGCATCAAGCACGCCGGGCCTTTATACGGTTACAAATACAATTGCAGCATCAGGAGGATGCACTGGTGCCATAGCAACAAGTCCCCTGGAGATAGTATCTTCTTTCACATGGACGGGTTCAGCCGGTACCGACTGGAATAATTCAGCTAACTGGTCATGTGGAATGGTACCTAACGGTAATACTTCAGTTGTTATTCCCAATGTGGGCAATAAACCTGTTATAAGCACAGGCATTGCAGGAGATGTAAATAACATTACAATTAATGCAGGATCATCCCTGACAGTAACAGGGAATACTATAAATATAAGAGGTACAATAACAAATAACGGAACCTTCACTTGTGCCGACGGCTCTGTGGTAATGAACGGTACCTCACCACAGGTCATAAATACAGGGTGTTTCAGTGCCAACACGATAAAAGACCTGACTGTGAATAATACAGCGGGAGTTTCACTGACCGGACAGCTTAATGTTACCGGTATTGTTACGCTGCAGAACGGAGACCTGTCATCTGGAGGTAACCTAACACTCATTTCAACGGCAAGCCAGACAGCACTTATTTCCGGTTCGGGAACAGGTAATGTGACGGGCAGCGTAACAATGCAACGCTATCTACCTGTCGGATTCGGTTACAAATATTTCAGCTCACCATTCCAGTCAGCCACAGTAAATGAATTCAGTGATGACATGTCGCTGGGATACTTTACATTTTATAAATATGACGAGAGCCGCACGGGTACAGGATGGGTAAGTTACTATACAACAACCAATCCGCTTGTACCGCTGCAGGGCTATGCTGCGAACTTCGGATCATTATCTGCTGCCAATACCGTCGATATAAGTGGTACCGTTAATAACGGCAGTCTCAGCATAACACTTTATAACCATAATAATACATACACACAAGGATTTAACCTTATAGGTAATCCCTATCCCTCTCCTATTGACTGGGATGCTTCTGCCGGATGGACAAAAACTAATATCGACAATGCCCTGTACTATTTTAAGGCCAGCACTACCGATCAGTACGGCGGGACATACAGATCGTATATAAACGGCATTTCAAGCGACGGAACAGCGAGCAATATAATACCGTCGATGCAGGGATTTTTCATTCATGTGTCAGACGGAAGTTTCCCGGTAACAGCCACTCTTGCAATGAACAACAGTGTAAGGATAGATAACCTCACACATCCCTTCAGCAAATCACTACAGGTAAATAAACCCCCGGTATTAAGGCTAACTGCAGGTTTCTCAGACAATGTCCTGTCATCAGATCCTCTTGTTGTCTATTTTGACGATATGGCAACCATGACATTTAATAAACAGCTTGATGCACTAAAACTACTGAATACCGACTACTCTGTGGCAAACCTGTACGCTATTAACCAGGATGGCATTAAACTGTCTGTTGATGCCCTTCCGTCTATTGCTGACGACAGCACTGCAATCCCGCTTGGACTCAAGCTTAACAGGGAAGGTGATGTCATATTCAGGATCAGCGACATTGATCCTTCACTTGCCGACAGAAGGGTTATTCTGTCCGACCTTGTTGCGGGAAAAGATCAGAATCTGCAACCGGATGGCGAGTACATGGTAAACCTGTCCGCAGGAGAATACAATAACAGGTTCGTACTTAACCTGACAAGTATTTCCACAGGTATTAACAACAAGACTGAGAATAATAATATGTTTTCTGTTTATTGCTCGAAAGGCATTTTAAAGGTCACAATAGATAATATATATGATGGAGAAGGTATTATAAGTCTCGTTAACCTGACAGGCCAGGTAATTTTTACAAGAAAAGTATATGACAAAGGCTATTATGAATTAAGTCCAGGAGTAAAAGACGGGATTTATATAGTCACTTATATCAGCGCACCGGAAAGGGTATCGAAAAAGATTTATATACATAACAGATGATAGTAACAGGAATAAAGGGCAGGCTTGTCGTGATGATAACAATATCGGTCATCACGCTGATTTTATCACAGGAGCTCATTGCCCAGGAACCACCACCACGACCAGTTGAAGTTACTATACTGCAGAATATGGCCTTCGGTGCATTTTCGCAGGGAGCAACAGGCGGTTCAGTAACTGTAAACACTGACGGCTCCAGGGTTGCAACTGGCGATGTTGTTCTGTTAAACCTTGGTTTTAGTTTTAATGCGGCCAGTTTTAAACTTGTTGCAAATGAGGGTACCCTGATATCACTTGTATTCGGATCTGATGTCAGCCTTCCCGGAAGCAACGGGGGCTCAATGAATCTTCATCTTGAGGGTTCCGACCCTGCATCACCATTTGTGATCAGTGTAAATCCTCCTGCTTCAACAACATTATATATTTCGGGTACATTGTCCGTTGGAAATTCATCATCCAGCCCGCCGGGAAGCTATAGCGGGACCTTTGATATAACATTCATCCAGGAATAAATCCCGGAAAAACCTTGACAGAATAAGAATAATAATGACCGGCAGAAAAGCATACCCAAATATCAGGTTCTTAAATCGTATGCAGCCATTTCTGACGATTTATGGTTATGTTATTGCACTTATTCTCACAATGGTTCCGGGTATTACCTATGCACAGGACGTGCCGGAATATGATGAAATATCAATTTTTGTAAATATTCCTCTTGTAGGTGGAACCGAGATGCCTGCTGTTATTAAGGGACAGGAATTATATCTCCCTGTCACCGATCTCTTTGATTTCCTAAAGATAAGAAATACGCCTGCAGCCGGACTGACATCTGTTTCCGGTTTCTTTATTAATCAGGATGCAAAGTACAACATATCGCGTACTGATAACAGGATAACCTACCAGGATAAAACATATAACCTTAACCCCGGCGATCTGATAAGGACAGAATCGAACCTTTACCTTAAAACAAATTATTATGGCAAGATATTCGGTCTTGACTGTGAATTCAATTTCAGGTCTCTCTCTGCCACAATAAAGAGCAAGCTGGAGCTCCCTCTGATTCGTGAGATGCGTCTCGAGGAAATGAGAAAGAACCTGACCCGTCTGAAAGGCGAAGTAAGGGCCGATACAACAATTGACAGAACATACCCGCTCTTCAGGTTTGGTATGGCAGACTGGTCCGCAATATCAACCCAGGAAATTGGCGGACAGGCTGATACGCGTCTGAGCCTGGCATTAGGAGCAATGCTTGCTAAAGGAGAAGCCACTGCCAACCTTTATTATAACAGCACCGAAGGGCTGAATGAAAAGCAACAGTATTACAGGTGGAGGTATGTAAACAATGATTTTAAACCACTGAGACAGGTCATGGCCGGAAAGATAGCTCCTGAAGCTATCTCTTCAATCTACAACCCGGTAGTTGGTGTACAATTAACCAATACACCAACTACATATAGACGTTCATTCGGGACATATACACTCAGCGACAGGACAGAACCCGGCTGGATTGTGGAACTCTATATAAATAATGTGCTTGTGGATTATGTAAAAGCAGATGCTTCCGGCTTTTTCAGCTTCGAGGTACCCCTGGTGTATGGTAACTCAACCGTCAGGCTCAAGTTCTATGGTCCGTGGGGAGAAGAACGTACAAGAGAACAGAATATAACTATTCCCTTTAACTTCCTGCCTGTTAAAACAATGGAATATAATGTCAGTGCCGGAATAATTGAAGATTCTCTTGCAAGCAGGTTCACTCGCGCCGGCTTCAACTACGGCTTATCAAGGAGTATTACTGTAGGTGGGGGTGTTGAATACCTGTCATCAATAAGCTCACAACCAGCCATGCCCTTCATTAATGCATCGCTGAGGGTTACCAACAACATTCTTCTTTCAGGAGAATTTGATTATGGTGTAAGGGCAAAAGGAACATTTACATACCGTCTTCCTTCAAACATTCAACTCGACCTTAACTATACCTGGTATGATAAGGATCAGAAAGCTATAAGCTACAATTACAGGGAAGAACGCAAAGCTGTTCTGTCATTACCAATCAAAATAGGCGGATTCAGATCCTATCACAGGTTCTCCATATACCAGATTATACTGCCTTCCTCAAATCAATATACAACAGCTGAATGGCTCTTCTCCGGATCACTTTACGGGATCAACACAAGTCTTACTACATACGGTCTGTTTCCCGATCACTCAAATCCTTATGTCTACAGTAACCTTTCTCTTTCCACAAGACTACCCGGAGGCTTCATTCTTATGCCGCAGGCACAGTACTCATATTCAGATAATGAATTTATTTCTGCTAAAGTAACCCTGCAGAAACATTTCTTCGGACATGCTTACCTTGATGCATCATATGAACAACTTTTCAGAAGCAGGATACAAATGGCCGAATTGGGATTAAAATACGATTTCTCATTTGCACAGGCAGGAGCTTCAGTCCGCAGAACAAACAACAAAACAAGCCTCTCCCAGTATGCCCGTGGTAGTATAATAAGCGACAGGAAGACAAAGTATATAACTGCAGATAATCGCACTAATGTAGGAAAAGGCGGAATAACTGTCATCCCCTTCCTTGATATAAACAATAATGGTAAACGGGATAGAGGTGAGCCAAAAGCGTCCGGATTGAATCTTCATGCGAATGGAGGGCGCGTAATACAAAGTGAGAGAGACACTACTATAAGGATTATCGGTCTGGAACCATATACAAACTGTTTCATAGAACTTGATCCTAACAGCTTTGACAATATCTCATGGCGACTCAAAAAGCTTACAATGAGCGTGGCAGTTGACCCGGAAATTCTGAAAGAAATAGACGTGCCTGTTGCGGTTAAAGGTGAAGCCTCAGGAAACATCACATTTGATAGCGATGGCAACAGGAGAGGCCTGGGAAGAATGATAGTCAATTTCCTCGATGAAAATTCGATTGTGAAAGGAAGAACATTAAGTGAAGGAGACGGATATTTTAATTATTTCGGTCTTGCACCGGGTAACTATTCAGTTAAGATTGATACCGCCCAGCTGAGTAAGCTTAATATGGTTGCTGAACCGATATCGCGATCATTTGAAGTCAAAAGCGGTATTGAAGGCGATGTCATTATCGGCCTTAACTTTACTGTTACAAACAGGTCCGATACATCTGCAAAAAAACAGGTGGTCAGGGAAAAGCCTGCAGTAAAGAAAGATACATCAGTCTTAATAGTTCATGAGGTGACTCAGGAACTCGTTACAATAGATGAAGACAGTTATGCTATTCAGCTTGGTGCCTTTAAGGTGAAAGGCAATGCGGAGAGGTTGCGCGCCAGCCTTGTGAAAGTGCTTGGAAGGGAAATTGACATAGTAATTGAGAATGGTTTCTACAAAGTACGTATTAATGATATAAAGGACCGCGATGAAGTAGACAGGCTTATTGACATCCTCCACAATAACGGTATTAATGAACTCTGGGTTATAAGCCTTAAAGCGAAGAAAAAACAATGGATACTTAAAGAGACAAAAGATACTGTCACAACAATTACAGAACGGAAGGTTGCCGGATTCAGGCCGGAGGTATCTTTGCAACTCGGGGCATTTAAGTTCGAATCGAATGCGCTGGCAGTACAGGATCAGCTTGCTGCGGGCCTTAACAGGAAGATTGAAATAGTCAGGGAAGGAGGATATTACAAAGTGCGGATATCAGGAGTGCCAATCACTGATAAGTCAGTCCTCGAGGAAATGGAAAGGCTTCAGCCTGAAATCGGTAAGCTTGGCTTAAAAGATGTGTGGGTTGTTCCTGTTAAACCGCAGCTGGAGGCAGCACCCGTACTTCCTGAAACAGTTCAACCCGTTCTGCCGGTAGTGTATAATATGGAAGTACCGCAAGTATCAACCCCGGTTAAACATTACCCACTCGTTGAAGAAAATACCGTAGTGTCTGAAGTGCCGGTGCAGTCCACATACTCTCTGCAGGTAGGTGTATATCTGAAAAGGTCAGATGCGCTCAGGGCTCAGAGAAGGATAGTCTCAAAGCTTGATCTTCCGGTAGAGATAGTGAAGGTTTGGGATTATTACCATGTACTGATCACCGGATTCTCAAACCGTGAAGAGACATTCCAGTATTACCCGGAACTGGCAGGCCTGGGATTCAGGAGTATTTCCCTGATCGAAAAGAAATAGGAAAGATTACTTTGAAAAAAGAGGATAGGAACTCATCATATCTTTAACCTTGTCCCCTACTCTCTTAATAACTTCTTCATTATCAATATCGGATATAACCTCATCGATAAAATCAACAATTATACCCATGTGCTCTTCTCTTAATCCCCTGGTCGTTATTGCCGGAGTACCGACCCGTAGTCCCGATGTCAGGAAAGGAGAACGGGTGTCAAAAGGAACCATGTTCTTATTTACAGTTATATGAGAACGGACAAGTGTGTTTTCCACTTTTTTACCTGATATATCGGGAAATTTAGTTCGAAGATCTATCAGCATCAAATGGTTATCAGTACCACCCGATATAACCTTATAGCCCTTGTCAACAAAAGCAGCAGCCATTACTTCTGCATTTTTTTTCACCCCCGACTGATAAGTGCGGAATTCGGGAGCAAGAGCTTCACCAAAAGAAACTGCTTTTGAAGCTATAACATGCTCCAGTGGCCCTCCCTGTACACCGGGAAAAACTGCTGAGTTTATCAGCGAGGACATCATTCGTGTTTCACCTTTTGTTGTTGTAATACCCCATGGATTGACAAAATCCTTTCCCATCAGTATAATACCTCCTCTTGGACCCCTTAGTGTTTTATGTGTGGTGGAAGTAACAATATGAGCATATTTCAACGGATTTTTAAGTAAGCCTGCTGCAATAAGACCGGCAGGGTGTGCCATATCCACCATGAACAGGGCTCCGGTACTGTCTGCTATCTTTCTCATCCGTTCATAGTCCCACTCCCTTGAATAGGCTGATGCCCCGCCAACAATAAGCTTCGGCTTCTCCCTGTGTGCTGTCTCTTCCATCATATCATAGTCAATGAGGCCAGTCTCTTCACTCACGCTGTAAGCCACCGGCCTGTATAATATACCTGATGAATTCACAGGAGACCCGTGTGACAGATGTCCTCCATGCGCAAGGTTCAGTCCCATAAAGGTATCTCCTGGCTTTAGAACCGACATGAATACTGCCATATTAGCCTGGGCACCGGAATGAGGTTGTACATTAGCATATTCTGCATCAAAGAGTTCTTTCAGCCTGTCGATAGCAACCTGTTCTGACTTATCAACGATCTCACAGCCACCATAATACCTGTGTCCGGGATAACCTTCTGCATACTTGTTTGTCATTACCGATCCCATTGCCTCAAGAACCTGGTCACTAACAAAATTCTCCGAGGCTATCAACTCTATTCCATTTATCTGGCGCTGACGCTCCTGTTCAATAAGGTCAAAAATCACAGTGTCTTTTTTCATGGTGTTAATTTTTTATATTTCAGATTATTCATCAGCAAATTCGACAAGCAACTCACGATAAGTAGCATATATCCTCGATTTTGAAAGGAAGCCCACGTAATACCCGTTATCCAGTACCGGCAGGTTCCATGCACCTGTTTTTCTGAAGGCTTCCATTACAGTCTCAATATTCTCTCTTTTATCAATATATGAAGGAGGAATAGTCATAAGGTCCTTCACAAAGGTAGTATCGTAAAGGTCGTGCTGGAACATAATTTCCCTGACGTCATCAAGCAATACAACCCCTTCAAGAATATTATACTCATCAACAACAGGGAAAAGGTTTCTTTTCGATTTCGAAATCACCCTGATAAGATCTCCGAGAGTATCGGTAGATTTTACAGTTAAAAGATCTGTCTCTATCTCCTTCTTCCAGTCCATGAAAGTAAGAACAGCCTTATCCTTATCATGTGTAATAAGTTCGCCTCTCTGTGCAAGCTGAACATGGTAAATGGAATGCTTCTGGAATGCCCTTACAGTGATATATGCCACAGTGGATGTAATAATAAGTGGTATAAGAAGATTATACCCCCCTGTTATCTCGGCAATAAGAAAGATAGATGTCAGCGGAGCGTGCATTATGCCGGCCATCATACCTGCCATACCTACAAGTACAAACCTGTTATCAGGGAGGTTGAAGTCAACGAATTTTTTAAGAAGGATAGCTACAAAGTAGCCGTTTACCCCACCCAGGAACAACGAAGGTGCAAAGATACCTCCCACCCCTCCTGCTCCGTTAGTCGAGCTACTGGCAAAAACCTTAAGAAAAACTAGTCCGGCCATAAAGAGGGCAACCATAAAAAACTGGTTCGAGAACTGGTTGAAAATACTATTGTGATACAAAGCATCAGGATTGCCCTGCATCAGAGCCATTATCGTATCGTAGCCTTCACCATATAAAGGAGGGAAAAGGTATATCAGCCCACCCAATACTATACCACCAAATACAAGTCTGACATATACATTCTTTACCTTTTCATAATTACTTTCAAGGAAGAGGGTCATTTTTGAAAAGTAAAGGGATATTATTCCCGATACCACACCAAGCAGCAGGTACCAGGGTATATTTGAAATATGAAACGATTCAACAACATTAAATGAAAGAAGCACCTTATTACCCATCAGGAAATATGCAACAGTAGCTGCCGTAACAGAAGATATCATAAGAGGTACTATCGACCAGGTTGTCAGATCGAGCATCAGTATTTCCAGTGTAAAAACAATTCCCGTCACCGGTGCCTTGAATATACCTGATATAGCACCTGCAGCCCCGCAACCTACAAGCAGGGTGACATTTTTATAATTAAGTCTGAAAAACCTGCCAATCGCCGATCCGATAGCTGAACCCGTTAACACAATTGGAGCCTCTGCCCCGACAGAACCACCAAAACCAATTGTAAAAGTACTTGCTACAATAGATGACCATGTATTGTGAGTTTTCAGGTAACTTCTTTTCTTCGAAATGGCGTATAATATCCTGCTTATGCCATGGCCGATTTTATCCTTAACGAAGGTCCGCACAAAAATAAGGGTCAGGAACATACCTATCAACGGATAGGCAAGGTAAAGAAAACTACCCGACTCGTTGGTGATACCACGCGTAAGCAAATGCTGGGTATAATGAATGGTGTTCTTCAGTAATGCAGCTGCCAGGGCACTAAGTAAACCAATCACCAGGCTCAGAATATATATCATTCTTACCTGGTCTATACCAATAAGGTTATTATGAATTAGTTTTTTGAAAAATTGGCTCCTGAACATAATGATGCAAATATAAAAACAATACTAATCCTTCATTGTTTTTTAGCTAAGTTTGTCAACTGATAAATTCACGGGATCAAAGGTGATTTTATAATAACGCAGCAAGAAAGATAAAATATGATCAGTTTCAGCAGGTTTACACTCGATAACGGATTAAAAATACTTGTTCATGAAGACAGGTCCACTCCATTAATCGCTCTTAATATCCTGTATAATGTCGGATCTAAAGATGAAGATCCCGGAATGACAGGCTTTGCACATCTTTTTGAACACCTTATGTTTGGCGGATCCGTTAACATACCTGACTACGACACACCGCTTCAAATGGCGGGAGGTGAAAACAATGCCTTTACAAACAACGATATAACAAATTATTATCTCACCCTGCCGGCAGCTAATATAGAAACGGGTCTGTGGCTTGAATCGGACAGGATGGCAGGTCTTGACTTTTCTCAGAAAAACCTCGATACTCAGAAAAGTGTTGTAATAGAAGAATACAACCAGAGGTACCTGAATCAGCCCTACGGCGATGCCATACTCAATCTCAGACCACTGGCGTATAAGGTACATCCTTACCGGTGGCCGACAATTGGAATGGATATCTCCCACATTGAAAGAGCTGAACTTGACCAGGTGAAGGATTTTTTCTATTCACACTATGCTCCGAATAATGCTATCCTTGCGTTATCGGGTAATATTTCGGACACAGAGGCTCTGGAACTGGTAAAAAAATGGTTCGGAACAATTGAAAAAAGAAAGATAAGGAAGAAAATTTTACCTGTTGAACCCCATCAGAATGAGGCAAGGAAGCTTATTCTTGAAAAAGACCTTCCGGCAGATGCAATTTATAAAGCATGGCATACAGTACAACGGACAAATGATGATTTCCACACACTGGATCTGATAACCGACCTGCTGGCGGGAGGAGAATCGGGAAGACTGAATACAATACTTACCAGGGAACTGAAACTTTTCAGCGAAATCAACGCTTATATAACGTCTGATTTAGATCCCGGTCTTCTTATAATTAGCGGAAAACTTATGAAGGATGTTACTTTCAGTGAAGCCGAAACTGCCCTTGAAGAGGTTCTTACCGGTCTTTCCAGCGAAAAGGGACTCTATGATGAGATGGAAAAGGTAAAAAATAAATTTGAAGCTACATCTGTATTCTCAAATACAAGTATCTTAAACAAAGCTTATAGTTTGTGTTCATATGAACTTGCAGGAGATGCCGGACTGATAAACCAGGAAGTCGG
>DATFLA010000074.1:0-2331 GCA_035268305.1 Bacteroidales bacterium
AATAATACAAATGATGGTGCTCGGTTTTTTGACAGTGCCAGCATGGTTAATAGAATTTGCTGATCTTTTTCCTCAAGACCTATTGATGCAACATAATACTTTTCACTAGACATAACTATTCATGTACTTTAGATAAATTAAGGATTCATGGAGTGGATATATTTTTTTAGTTATTAAATCTATTTTAACTCAAAGACTTATCTATATTAAGTAAAATATTACCTCAGAAATATCCCGAAAAGGCCTTAAAAATTAGTAATATAGAATTACTTGCATGGGCATTACTCCGTAATGCATGATTATTACCGGGTAAAAAATCAGGAAAGGGAAATTTCGATATCAAATGTGGAATAAATAAAACAGGAATGTGTTATGAAACAGTTAACCTGTATAACGATATATATCCAATTGTTTGTTATAAATCATGGGATTGGTTGAAAGACATGTGTTCTGACAATAATAAAATCCTGCGCATGGCCAGGGAGCATCAGGAACTGCTTGATGAATTACCGGTTGTGGTTGTCGTTTTTGAATCAAGTCCACCTCATAAAATATTATTTATCAGCGAAAGTATTGAATCAATGACCGGTTTCTCATCCCGGGAGTTCATAGAGGATGATAACTTCTACCTGGACCATGTTCATCAAGAGCATAAAGAATACCTCGAAAATTACCTGCTGGATTTTTGCAATCATGGATATGGGCGTCTCAAGCACAAGTTTCTTTTTCATGATGGTAACTATAATTGGATAGATCTCAGATTAAAGTTGAAAAAGGATCAGAGCGAGATGCCTGAAATAATAATAGGCACAATACTCAATATAAATAATGAGGAAATATCATATGAAATTCTGAAAAGTCGCGAAGAAATATTCAGGATTGCATCCTGGTGCAGCAATGACTTGATATACGAAAAGAATATCAGTACCGGAAAACTTGTCTGGTATGCAGATATAGACAAAGCATTAAAATACGAGCATGGAGAATTTCCACGTACGATCGATGCCTGGAAACAAAGTCTTCACCCTAATGATGCAGAACGTGTTATCAAGGCTATGGAAAAACACATAGCTGATCCTGCGCAACCTTACGATCAGGAATATCTTATAAGAACCAGGGATGGCAGATACAAGATCTGGATTGATCATGGACAACTGATTGTCAGGGATGGAGTAAATACCGGCAGAATAATCGGGTCGTGTACAGATATAACCAAGTCCAAGCAGGAATATCTGCAAATCCAGAAAATGGAAACGGTCGGTAGATTGGCTGGCGGGATTGCCCATGACTTTAATAACCTGCTAACAGCAATTATCGGATTTTCTGATATGGCCCTTGAAGAGGAAAATATCGATGATAATTGCCGCGTTTATATCAATGAGATCAGGAATGCTGGTGAATTGGCATCGAGTTTAACCAGACAACTACTGGCATTCAGCCGCAAACAGGTATTCAATATCCAGAAAGTTAATCTGAATGATGTGGTTTCCAGAACAGAGAAATTGATCCGTCGACTGATTGGTGAAAATATCAAGGTTAATCTGAAACTTTTTCCAAATCTGACTTATGCTGAAGTGGATTCATCCCAGATACAACAGGTCATTATGAATTTGAGTGTCAATGCAAATGATGCAATGCCGGCAGGAGGAACATTATATATTGAGACTTATAATAAATATTTTGATGAAAATATAGCAAGCTCATATTCTGAAATACTTCCGGGCGAATATGTTGCATTATCCATAAGGGATACTGGCCAGGGTATTTCGAATGAAGATGTATCCAGAATTTTTGAACCTTTTTTCACTACAAAAGGCAAAGGCAAGGGTACAGGTCTGGGACTTTCAACTGTCTATGGAATAATAAAACAAAGTAAAGGTTATATTTACGCTGATAGTGAAATAGGCAAGGGAACTGAATTCAGGATTTACCTTCCTGCTGTTACAGAAGATACAGAATATTCCGGGGAGACACATAATAATTCATTTGTAAATGAGGGAACTGAATGTCTGCTACTGGTAGAAGATGAACCTCTTGTCAGGAAATTATCTGAATCTGCTTTGTCAAGAAAGGGCTATCATATATATGTTGCCCAAAATGCGGAGGATGCCATTCTGCTTTTTGAAGAACATAAAGATGATATTAACATGTTAATCACTGATGTAATTATGCCGGGAATGAACGGTATGCAACTTGCGGAAAAATTGCTTGAAAGCAAAAATGATCTCAGGATTATATTTATGTCCGGCTATCCTGATAATATCATTACACAGTATGATAAATTGGGCGAAGGAATAAATCTTCTTGAAAAACCATTTTCTCCTGGAGATT
>DATFLA010000075.1:0-6117 GCA_035268305.1 Bacteroidales bacterium
CGCCATTGATCCCTAGTACTGTATATCCGTTTTGCAAGAATATCTTTGTAACGGAACTTATTACTGTATTAATTCCGGGCGCCGGGCCTCCTGCACATAAAATTGCAACTGCATCTTTCATTTTACTGGTCTTCATTAAAATATTATAAATTGATTTAAACTGTTAATTTTTTAACGCAAAAAAATTTTAAACAAAGCCACAAATATGACAATATCTTTTTAAAAAATTAAGAGGTAAAAGTTATATTTTCAAGCCTAATCCATTATTTTTCGATTTATTATGAAAATCCTGTTTAATGAATGATGATCTTTTCAATGATTTAATTGTTATACTAAATAGCATTTGATACTTTTTTGTACAAAACAATTTAAACAAAACAATACAAGCTATATTATGCCTGAAAATCAGTCACATCAAACAACCGAAGATGGTCCCCTTGTATTAATTACAGGAGGGAGGGGACTTATTGGCCGGTATCTTACCTCCCGCCTGCTGTCAGAGGGTTACCAGGTTTCACACCTCTCGAGACAGTCGAACCAGTTTGGTAAAGTAAGGGTTTACAGGTGGGACCCGGACAACGGCATCCTCGATCCTGTTGTTTTCGATGGTGTTGATTATATCATACACCTTGCAGGAGCAAACCTGGGAGAGAAACGCTGGACCGAAGCCAGGAAAGCTGAGATAAAATCGAGTCGTATCGAGTCGTCTAAGCTGATACATAACGTATTAACCGAAAACAAGATACCTGTAAAAGCATTTATCTCGGCATCAGCTGTAGGTTACTATGGTGCAGTGACAACAGACAGGGTCTTCAATGAAGAAGACCCGCCGGCAAATGATTTTACAGGTTCAGTGTGCCGCCTGTGGGAAGAATCGGCAGATATGTTCAGTAAATCGGGGATCAGAACAGTCAAAATACGGACAGCGATGGTCCTTGAAAAATACGACAGCGGTCTTTCCAGGATATTAAAGCCCGCCGGCTATGGCTTATTCCCCATTCTGGGAAGCGGGAAACAATATATGCCCTGGATACATATTAACGACCTTTGCAATGTCTATATCAAAGCCCTGAAAGATGAAAAAATGTCAGGTCCTTATAATGCAGTATCACCTGCTTTCACAACCCACACTGAATTCATGAGAGACCTGGCTCTTACTATGCATAAATCATTCTTTCATCCCCCCGTTCCTGCATTTTTACTCAAAGCCGCGATGGGAGAAATGGCTGATATTATTTTGAAGGGAAGCAAGGTGTCTTCCGGGAAACTCACAGCCTTAGGATTTACATTTAAGTATCCGGGTCTGAAGGAAGCTCTTGACAATATCCTGAACGGTCCCTGCTGAAAGCACAAACACCTCCGGCATATAAACTGCTCAGTTACCAGGCATTATATGTTTCCGGTTTTTAAAATGTACTTAGCTGATACCTATCCGCGTTTGGAGATGACTTCCAGTTTCTCAGGATCGACGATCTCAATAGTTTTCCCGAAAATACGAATGATACCTTCTCTTTTAAAATCAGACAGTGTTCGTATTACATTAGCCGTACTCATGCCAATATAATCGGCTATTTCCTTCCTTGAGACCGGGAGGTCGAATACCCTTGATTTATAAATCTCATTTGTGAAATACAACAGGACATAAGCAACTCTCCCAACAAGGTTCTTTTGTCTTATGTCGAGTGTCTGACTTATAATCTTGTCATTTATAGTCGATATCTTTGTAAGAAGCCCCATGGCAAAACCACCGTTCTTCATAAATAGATCCTTGATAAATGTCAGTTTAATACTGCATACTACAGAGTCTTCAAGAGCAGATACAGAAAACTGGTATCTCTCTTCGGAAAAAATACTCATGTTACTTACAAATTCGAACGGTCGTGTTATTGTGATGATCTGCTCTTCACCGGTTATGGCTCTTCTGTAGAGTTTCACAAGGCCGCTTTTCAGGTATTTGAATGTATTTATCTTCTCTCCTTCATGATTGATCACCTCCCCTTTCCGGAAAAACTGCTCTTCCTTGTTATAACACAGTTCATCGATGGAAACATCATCAAGGTAAGAAAATACTACATCTCTGAATTCACATTCTGCACAAATGCATGTGTTTTTCTTTTCGCTCACGATAAAAAATTTTCACAAAATTACCATTTTCCCATTCACTTTGTAACAATTACTTAATTTATTGCCAAATTTGGTCCTGTTTTTTAATTAATTCATCTATTTAAACTTTTTTCCGGGAAAATGGTTCACAAGACAGACTACCACATACACTCCACCTTCAGCGACGGCCGCTCTTTGCCCGAAGAGTATATCAGAAGGGCAACAGATGCAGGAATAAAAGAAATAGGTTTCTCCGACCATCTGACGCTTTTCAGGGACAAGGAAGCCTGGAATATGGATCCCGAACTTATTATGACCTATATCAATCATCTTGAGAACCTTCGGCAGAAAACAAATAATATCAGTATTAAAATCGGCCTTGAGGTTGATTATTTTGAAGGTAAGGAGCAAGAAACACGGCAATTTCTTAAAAAACTGCCTCTCGATTATATAATAGGATCGGTGCATTACCAGGGTGAGAAGACAGTTGACCTGGGACCCGAATTTTATGAAGGCAAAGATCTTGACCTTATTTTCAGGAATTATTTTGATACTGTGATTGCTGCAGCATCATCTGGTCTTTTCGATATTATAGGCCATTGCGACCTTATAAGGATTTACGGCTATAAGCCTTTAACCGACCCCGGACCCCTGTACAGGAAACTGGCCCGGGCTATGAAAAAGCACGACGTGGTCTTTGAAATAAACACTAATGGCAGAAACAGGCCCATAGCAGATTTCTACCCCGACAGGAAATACCTTCATATCTTTATGGAGGAAAAAGTACCGGTGTGTGTTAATTCGGATGCCCACATGCCACGGCGTGTAGGACAGTATTTTGATGAGGCGTATGACCTTCTCAGATTTACAGGTTTTAATGAAATGGCAGTTTTTAACAAGAGAAAAAGAACAATGGTACCTTTTTAGTAATTCTTTACACTTTTATAAAAACACTGAATGTTAGTGCTTTATTTAATACCCGGAATTTGCACATTGAAAAAAATATAACAATGAAAAAATCAGCAGACTTTAATCTCCTAATAACTGTTTTCATGATGATGGCTCTGTTATCCGGCTGTACAGGAGAGAAGAAAGAACAAATAAAAACCGGAGGACCTGAAGTTATTTCTTTCAGCGTACTGCAATTTCCTCTTTCCGAAGTTACCCTGCTGAACGGACCTTTTCTCCATGCTACCGAGCTTGATGAAAAGACTCTGCTCAACTATTCTCCCGACCGCCTGCTTTCAAAATTCTATACTGAAGCCGGCCTGAGACCAAAGGCTCCTCATTATATGGGATGGGAAGATGAATCCCTTGCCGGACACAGCCTGGGTCATTACCTTAGTGCCTGCTCCATGATGTACATGACAACAGGCGACACAGCATTCCTGAACAGGGTAAGGTATATTGTGAATGAGCTGAAAACGATCCAGAATGCCAATGGTGATGGTTATATAAGAGCCTTCACAAACGGGAAGAAAGTACTTGAGCAGGAAGTTGCAAAAGGAAATATCCGGTCGCAGGGTTTTGACCTCAACGGATTATGGTCGCCTTTCTATACAATACATAAAATCATGGCCGGACTGAGGGATGCATGGCATCTTTGTGGCGATACTACAGCACTTGTTATTGAAAAAAGATTTGCCGACTGGGTAGGGACAATTGTCAATCCGCTGACAGATAAAGAAGTGCAGGATATGCTCAGATGCGAATACGGAGGGATAAGCGAGACTCTTGCCGATCTTTATGCCGACACCAACGACTCAGCATACCTCGCTACATCGGAGATCTTTTACGACAGGGCCGTGCTCGACTCAATGAAAGCACACCGCGACGTCCTTCCGGGAAAACACTGTAACACCAACATACCTAAAATGATCGCGCTGTCGCGTCTTTACGAATTAACAGGTGATACTTCAGATAAAAGTGCTGCTGAATATTTCTGGAGGACAGTT
Source organism: Bacteroidales bacterium (assembly GCA_035268305.1). Classification (GTDB taxonomy): domain Bacteria; phylum Bacteroidota; class Bacteroidia; order Bacteroidales; family VadinHA17; genus LD21. The sequence goes on from DATFLA010000075.1 coordinate 4,059, forward strand.
GTAAATCACCATTCCTATGTTACAGGAGGTAATGGTGATAATGAATATTTCGGACCGGAGGATAAACTGAGAAACCGGCTTGATGAAGGTACTACAGAGTCGTGCAATGTATATAACATGTTAAAACTGTCTGAGCATCTGTTTAAATGGGATGCCTCAGCACACATTGCCGATTTCTACGAGAGGGCCCTTTTTAATCATATACTCTCCTCACAAAACCCTGAGACGGGGAATGTAACATATAACCTTTCGCTCGATATGGGCGGATTCAAAGATTTCCAGGATCCTTCCTGGTTCACCTGTTGTATAGGAACAGGAATGGAGAATCATGCAAAATACGGCAGTAACATTTATTATCATAATAATGACAGGCTTTACATCTTCCAGTATATTGCCTCAAGGCTCAACTGGCATGAAAAAGGTATTACACTCACACAGGAGACCTCTTATCCGCAGGAACAGTCTTCCCGGCTTGAATTCACCTGTGAAAAGCCTGTGAAGCTGACCCTTATGGTTCGTTATCCCCTCTGGGCTCAAACCGGAATAGAGATATCCGTAAACGGCAGGAAACAAAAAATATCACAGCCCGGCGGTACATTTATTCCTGTCAGCAGAGAATGGAAGACAGGTGATGTGGTTGATATAAGCATCCCTTTCTCCCTGAGGCTTGAAGCAATGCCTGACGACAGTAACCGTGTTGCTGTTATGTATGGCCCCCTTGTACTGGCAGGCGACCTTGGACCTGTTGACGATCCGGCATCAAAAGATGCAATGTATGTACCGGTTCTGATGACAGGCGACAGGAATCCTTCATCATGGATGAAGCCTGTAGAAGGTAGTCCCAATACTTTCATTACAGTAAATACAGGCAGACCACGCGATATTGTGATGAGACCGTTCTATACATTGTATAACAGACGATATTCGATATACTGGGACCTTTTCAATGAAGTCGGATGGGAGGCAAAACAACAGGAATATAATGCTGAAAGGGAACGTTTCAAAAAAATGAAGGAAGCCGAAATTGATTTTGTCCAGCCCGGTGAAATGCAACCGGAGAGAAATCATAATTTCACAGGGGAAAATACAGGTCCCGGAACATTTAAAGAAAGAGCTTATCGTGAAGCCCGGGGAGGTTGGTTCTCTTTCAGCCTCAGAGTAAAACCCAATACGCCTAATATACTTGCCGTGGAATACTGGGGCGGTTTTCCCGGCGCAAAAACATTTGATATAATTGTGAATAACAGCATAATAGCCACCGAGAATATATCAAACAAAAAAGATGGCCGGTTCATAACTCTGGAATATAGGATACCCCGTGAAATAACATCCGGAAAATCGCAGGTCACAGTCAGGTTCGAAGCTCATAAGGGCAATACGGCCGGACCGGTGTTTGGAATAAGGACAATGAAAGAATAAGACAGACTCATGATGTTCAGGTACAATCTTATACCGATATCAAAATGACTGTACCGGACAGGGTTTTTACGACAGGAACATATGTTCAATAAAGATCTTAAAGCCTATGGCAATAAGTATAAGTCCGCCAATGATCTCAACTTTGTTTCCCAGCCTTTCACCTGCTGATTTGCCTATACGGATGGCTATCATTGAAGCCATGAATGTAACAAAGCCAATAAGGGCGCCGGCCTGCCATATCATCACATTAAGTATAGCAAAGCTTATCCCAACAGCAAATGCATCTATACTTGTCCCCAGACCGATGGTAACCATAACAAGAAAACTGTTATAGTCTTTTTTCTCTTCTTCCGGGTGCCTCTTCACTCCCTCGTGTATCATTTTGAATCCGAGGAAAGCAAGAAGACCCAGTGCTATCCAGTGATCGAAAGCCTTCAACTGATCGGACAATATTTCACCAAGGAAATAGCCGGCTACTGTAAGTCCGCCCTGGAACAGGGCCAGTATAAATGCCACACCTGTTGCCTGGCTGAAAATTATATGATTTCTAACCACCCCATATGACAATGACACAGCAAATGTGTCGAAAGATAATCCCAGAGCTATGGCAATTATTGTATAAAAATCCATCCTTTTAGTT
>DATFLA010000076.1:0-8998 GCA_035268305.1 Bacteroidales bacterium
TTCTTCCGAGCCTGCCATCGAATATATCCTCGTGGTGTCGTCAATAGTACCATCCATATCATCGGCACCGAATGACAGCGAGAGCTGGGCACTTTCCTTTCCTATCATTGGCCAGTATGCCTTTATATGGGGAAAGTTATCGAGGTATATCCTGGAGACAGCATAATTACGAAGATCTTCTATAAGACTTACTTCTCCCAGGTAGGCCATGCTGTTGTTACTTTTTTTGTACTTAAGTGGAATAAAGGCGTTGAATCCATTTGTCCTGTCCTGGAGCGATCTAAGCCTTTCCAGGTGGTCGATGCGGTGAGAATAATTTTCAATATGCCCGTATAGCATTGTTGCGTTTGAAAGGATTCCCAGTTTATGGGCAGTCTCATGTATTTCAAGCCACATGGCAGAGGAGGATTTTTCATCACATATCATTTTTCTTAACTCTTCATCAAATATTTCAGCCCCCCCACCGGGAATCGAATCCAGACCGTATTCCTTAAGTTTTTTTAAACCATCCTTAAGTGAATAGCCAGCCTTGCGTATCATGTAATCGAGCTCTATAGCCGAGAAAGCCTTTACATGAATACCGGGTCGGTGAGCCTTGATCTTTTGTATCAGAGTTCCCCAGTAGTGGAGATCATAAGCAGGATGAACACCACCGACTATATGGACCTCAGTAACACTCTTGTTGTCAAATCCTTTAACAATGTCCAGCATCTCATCCTGACTGTATTCCCAGCTTTCAGGATCGCCCTCAGGCTTGTGATATGAGCAGAATCTGCAGTTATAAATGCACTTGTTTGTGGGTTCTATGTGGAAATTGTTGTTGTAATAGGCATTATTATCATTGTATCTTCTCCTCGATATACCTGCAAGTATACCAAGAAGTGCAAGATCTGCCTTTTTAAATAGCTTTAATCCTTCCTCAGGACTTATCCTTTCACCTGAAACTACCTTACCTGATATTTTCCTTATATCATCGTTTTCTGTAAATTCTTCGAAATAGTTCATGTTCGTGCTGTTAACAGGCGGTAAAGGTAAGAATAATAGAAGAGTTTTTTATCTATGTTATTTGTCCTTTATTCACTTCCGCATTCTACATTTTCAGATTTCAAGTCTATTATCAGGGCATGAATAAAATAAAAAAGGTGTCCGTAAGAGACACCTTTGAATTTATACAATAGCTTAATATTCAGCTTTTAATTCTGAACTCAGATGACACAGATAGTTTCTTTCTTCCTTTGGCCCTTCTGGCAGCAAGAACTCTTTTCCCGTTGGGAGTTGACATCCTTTCCCTGAAACCATGCTTGTTAACTCTCTTTCTTCTTGATGGCTGAAATGTCCTTTTCATCTTTTAACTATATTAAATTACCAAGTGTCAGATTTGAGACTGCAAATGTAGTACTTTTTTGATATATAAAAACCCATAAAAAGTTTTTTTTTCAAAAAATCAGGCCGGGAGATATACAAGCTTTTTTGTTTCAAAGAAAGGTTCACTAAAATAACCAGATATATTCCACATTTTGAGCCTGTTGCCAAACATCTTCACCGCATCTTCCATTTCTCCTCCCCTAAGGTATAAAATGCCGTTCTTCAGAGTGTTATTGCTTTTACTGTCCAGGTTCTTCGATGTCAGTCGTACAAAAGATAAAAAATCTGTTACTGCCCTGCTGACAATAAAATCATAAGTATCTTTTTCCTCTTCTGCCCTCTTACGAAGCGGTTTGACATTTTCAAGGCCGAGTTCTGTGGCAACGGCTGAAACAACTTTTATCTTTTTCCCTATTGAGTCGAGGAGGAAAAATTTTGATCCGGGGAACATTATGGCCAGTGGTATTCCCGGAAAACCACCGCCTGTTCCCACATCCAGGATTTTTGTTCCGGGTCTGAAGCTTATAACTTTTGCAATGGCAAGAGAGTGAAGTACATGATGAACATAAAAATTATCCATGTCTTTCCTCGAAATGACATTTATCAGGCTGTTCCATTTGTCATAAATATTCTTCAGACTGGCAAATCTCTCCTTCTGCTCTTGTGTTAGAGAAGAAAAATAACGGTTGATATTCTCTGCCACTACCTGTTCCCTGTTTTAATAAGTATATTATAAAGTAATGTTTTTGCCCTGTAGAGCTGGGCCTTGACAGTTCCTATCGGCAGGTTAAGCTCTTTTGAGATCTCTTCGTAAGAATATTCCTTGTAATACCTGAGTTCGATAAGTGATTTGTATCTTGGTTTGAGCTGGTTTACTATATCTTTGAGAGCGGCTATTTTCTGGTGGTTGATAAGCGATTCTTCCGGATCAGGAAGGTCCGACTGAATGTTTACAGTGGCATTGTCGGTGATGTCCTGGACATAATCGAGAGGAGTGGGGGTCAGTTGTTTTTTGCGGATGAAATCGACACAATTATTTGTGGCTATTTTAAAGAGCCATGTGCTGAAAGCAAACTTCGGGGTATAGGAATCGAGATTATGAAAGGCTTTACCAAAAGCCTCAATAGTAAGATCGTCTGCATCATACGGGTTATTAACCATTTTAAGCAGCATAAAATATATTGAATCCCGGTACCGGTTCATCAGGCTGGCAAAGGCTTTTTCACTTCCTTTCCTGGCTTTTTCAACCAGGATCAGATCACCTTTGGCCTTCTCAGATAAATCATTTCCTACTTCCATACATTTTTAGCGGATCGTGTTTTTCTGCTGCCCAAAAATACTAAACTGTTGATCATCGGCGAAATAATATCGAAAAATAATGCAAATGCAGTCAGTCCCCTTTCATCGAGCTTTTTCCCGGTAAGAATAAGAACTATCGTTTGCACTGTCAGCCTTGCGCCGACAATAGCCAGTACATAAGGCCACATAAAGCTGAATGACAGGAGTATTGCCGACAGAGCATAGAACAGCAGCCTGCTTAGTGGTTCGGTTATAAGCAGGAATTTATCCCTGAATTTGTAATAGGGGGCAGTGGTGAGATGTCTTTTTTTCTGGGTAAGCCATTCTTTCAGATTCCCGGAAGGGACAGACCGGGTATGTGCTTCCTTCCTGAACTCGACAACGGTATTTGCGGATGTCGCTTTTGAGTTAACAAATAAATCGTCATCGCCGGAGACTATATGATTGAAATTGCCAAAGCCCTTATTGGAAAAAAATGCAGAACGCCTGTATGCAAGATTCCTGCCTACTCCCATATATGGCATACCTCTTAATGCCATTCCGAAATACTGCATGGCAATTATCATTGTATCGTAGCGTATGTACCTGTTAAGAAGTCCTTTTTCAGGAAGGTAACCGCCATAACCAAGTACAAAGGTTGTTTCGCTGTTGAAATGAGATGCCATCATCTCAAGCCATTTATCAGACGATGGCTGGCAATCAGCATCAGTAAACAGGAGCAGCTCATTTGATGCCGCCTTGATCCCGATGAATTGTGCGAATTTTTTATTATGTGTGAATTTCGGATCCTTGTTAACATTGGAAACCCTGAGGTTTGGATATTTTTTCAGGTATTCGCCCAGGACATCATACGATTTGTCCTCGGAACAGTCATTAACAACTATGACTTCAAAATCGGGATAGTCCTGCTCAAGAACCGATGGCAGGAAGTTTCTCAGGTTGTCTTCCTCGTTCCTTGCACATATGACTACGGAAACAGGCTCTTTTGTTTGACTGTCTTCCCGCTTTTTATAGCGATAAACTGTCAGGTAGAAATACAGATAATAGAATAGCTGGATTGCAGCTGACAAAGCGAAAACTGTAAAAACAGTCAGGAAGATAATTCTTGTTTGGTCCGGCATATGACTCTCTATATTGAGACAATATTAGTAAGATATTTGAAATGGTAATGCTAAAACATCAACAAATATATCAACAACGTTTTTTTGTCGTGTCCGGCTCAAAATGATATATAAAAATATATGCTTATTATTTTAGAAGGCCGTATGGAAAAATTACCTTTGTGCTGCAAAAAATGAAACGGATATATGTTTAAGATACTGAGCAGGGAAAAGGGGTCAAAGGCACGGACCGGCATATTAAAGACTGCTCACGGCGATATACCTACTCCTGTCTTTATGCCTGTCGGAACGGCAGGTACCGTAAAGGGAATACTTCAGCGCGATCTGTTGTCGGATATTAATGCAAAGATCATCCTGGGAAATACATATCACCTCTACCTTCGTCCCGGAACTAAGATACTCACCGAAGCAGGCGGGTTACACAGGTTCATTTCATGGGAACGTCCCATACTTACTGACAGTGGAGGTTATCAGGTCTTTTCGATGTCGGATATTCGCAAGCTTACGCCTGAAGGAGCAATTTTTAAATCACATATTGACGGATCGAGGCATGTCTTTTCACCCGAGAACACTGTTGATATTCAGAGAGCTATAGGTGCTGATATTATGATGGCCTTCGATGAGTGTGCTCCCTGGCCATGTGATTACGATTATGCCCGTAAATCGGTGGCACTTACTCATCAGTGGCTCGACAGGGCTGTTAAGCGATTCAGCGAAACAGAATCCCTGTATGGCTATGAGCAATTCCTTTTTCCTATTGTACAGGGAGGTACCTATGATGACCTGAGGAAATTCTCGGCCGAAAAGATTTCTTCGGCGGGACTGGCAGGTAATGCCATAGGGGGGCTATCAGTCGGCGAACCGGCTGAGGAGATGTACAGGATAATAGAGATTGTCAACGATATACTTCCTGAAGATAAACCGCGTTACCTTATGGGAGTTGGCACACCTTCGAATATACTGGAAGCCATTGACAGGGGAGTGGATATGTTCGATTGTGTTATGCCGACAAGGAATGGCAGAAATGGCATGCTTTTTACCAGTGAGGGTACAATTAATATCAGGAACAGAAAATGGATAGATGATTTTGGCCCAATAGACCCTGAAGGACCTTCAGAGGTCAGTACAATGTACTCCAGGGCATACCTGAGGCACCTTGTAATGTCGGGAGAGAACCTGGGTGCACAAATAGCAAGTATACATAATCTGGCTTTTTATCTTAAATTAGCAGGCGAAGCCAGGAAAAAGATTGAAGAAGGCGATTTTAAGAGATGGAAAGAAATAATGATAAAAAAACTTTCAGAGAGACTCTGAGCCTGTTGAAAATTAAACGTATCGACAGGTATATCATAAAGAAGTTCCTGGGTACATTCTTTTTCAGCCTTATGCTTATTCTGCTTATAGCTGTAGTATTTGATTTTGCTGAAAAGATAGACAACTTCATGGAGAAGAATGCGCCTATTCATGCCATCATCTTCGATTATTACATGAATTTCATACCCTATTTTGCAATGCTCTTTGCGCCATTGTTCGTGTTCATTGCTGTCATCTTTTTTACCTCAAAAATGGCAATCAACACTGAGATCATTGCCATTCTTAACAGTGGAATGAGTTTCAAGAGGATGATGTGGCCTTATTTCCTGTCATCACTAGTAATTGCTATTTTTACTTTCATCCTTACAAATTTTGTCATTCCCAAAGCCAACCTGATACGAATGAATTTCGAAGACAAGTATTACAGGTCTTCGAGCAGAAGGATTGCAGTGGAGAATGTTCACCGTCAGATAGATAAGGATGTATATGTCTATATGGGCGCCTTTAATCCTCTGAGCCTGCGGGGCCAGAACTTTTCAATAGCACAGTTCAATGATAGTGGCAGGCTTAAATCACTGCTGTCTGCATCGTCGGTCATGTACGACACCACAAAGCATAAATGGATTGCCATGAATTACTATATAAGGCACATTAATGGAAATGAAGAACAAATAACAAGGGGTCGCCAGATAGATACTACTATTATACTTAAACCGGAGGATTTCTCAAGAGATCCTGGGTTTGTTGGTACTATGACTTACAGGGAACTCGATAATTATATCAACCAGCTTCGGATGCAGGGATCCGACGAGTTGAAGTTATTCCTGATAGAGAAGTACAGAAGGTATGCCAACCCTTTTGCTGTATTCATACTAACCTTTATAGGTGTATCCCTGTCGTCGAAAAAGATACGCGGGGGACTGGGAATGAGTATCGGTATAGGGCTGGTGCTCAGCTTTTCCTATATACTTTTCCTGCAGTTTGCTTCACAGTTTTCACTAAAGGGTAACCTTAACCCTATGCTTGCCATGTGGATTCCTAATATTATTTATTCGGTGATAGCCCTTGTCCTTTATAAACTGGCTCCTAAATAAAATATACTGATACATATTGCTTCACCGTTTTGAACACTTTCCCGGAAAATTATCAAACACTATTATACTACCCGATCAAAAACAAAAAACTATGCCGACTAATAAAAAGATCCTTGAATTAAAGGAAAAGCGCCAGAAGGTACTTCTCGGAGGAGGAGAAAAGGCTATTGAAAAACAGAAAGCCATGGGCAAAAGAACAGCAAGGGAACGCATCCTGGCACTGCTCGACAAAGGCTCGTTCAATGAATATGATCTCTTTGTTGAACATGATGCCCGCGATTTTGACATGGATAAAAAATCACTTCCAAGCGATGGTGTAATTATTGGTTCCGGTACTATCTACGGTGCTCCTGTGGCAATATTCGCCCAGGATTTTACTGTTGCCGGGGGATCGCTGGGATTGATGCACTCAAGGAAGATTACCAAGATCATGGACCATGCCCTTAAGATGCGTATGCCGCTAATTGGCATCAACGATTCGGGAGGAGCAAGGATACAGGAAGGGGTTAACTCACTTGCAGGTTATGGTGAGATATTTTTCCGTAATACTATTTCAAGCGGTGTAATACCACAGATATCCGTTATCCTGGGACCATGTGCCGGTGGTGCAGTATATTCACCTGCTCTTACCGATTTTGTGTTCGTGGTTGACAAGATTTCAAAAATGTTCATCACCGGCCCTGAAGTTATAAAGACGGTTCTCGGAGAGGAGATATCAATGGAAGACCTTGGAGGTGCCAGGGTACACAGCGAAGTAACTGGTAATGCTCATTTCTATTCACAGAGTGAAGATGAATGCTTCGAACAGATTAAGAAGCTTATCACATTTATTCCCTGGAACAACAGCAGGAAAGCGAAAGCCTTTGAGCCTTCTGAACCATCTCCTGAATACGATATAAGCAGAATTGTTCCTGAAGATCCGACGCTGCCTTATGATGTTAAGGATGTAATTAAAGCTCTTGTCGATGATTCAGACTTCTTTGAAATAATGGAGCTCTATGCAAAAAACATTGTTATTGGTTTTGGCAGGATGGGAGGACGTACAGCAGGCTTTGTCGCTAACCAGCCTTATGAAATGGCAGGTGTACTTGATGTTGATTCATCGGACAAGGCTGCCAGGTTCATAAGATATTGCGATGCTTTTAATATCCCTATAATAACACTTGTCGACCTGCCAGGTTACCTGCCGGGTGTTGACCAGGAACATGCCGGAGTAATCCGTCATGGTGCAAAAGTGCTCTATGCCTACAGTGAGGCTACCGTGCCTAAGCTGACTGTAATACTGCGTAAAGCTTATGGCGGAGGATATATTGCAATGAGTTCCCGACATCTGCGTGCCGATTTTGTGTTTGCCTGGCCAACAGCAGAAATAGCTGTTATGGGACCCGAAGGAGCTGCTAATATAATCTTCAGGAAAGAAATAACTACAGCAGATGACCCTGACAGTGTAAGAAAACAAAAGGTCGAGGAATATAAGGCCAAATTTGCCAATCCTTATGTTGCGGCTTCACGCGGATATGTTGATGCTGTAATAGAACCGGAAGAGACAAGGAAATTTCTTCTTCATTCCATAGAAGTGTCTGAAAACAAGGTGGTTCCGATGCCTGAAAAGAAACACGGACTTCCTCCTTTTTAATAGATGTATATGAACTGTTATTGATAGTATTATGGAAAAAGATGAAAAACCCGAATACCTGAATATTAATTCCAGCCTTTATCAGACACGACTGAGTAAAAAATTCAGGGAAAGAAAAAACTACGCACCGGCTGACCCTAAGATCATCCTTAGTTTTATACCGGGAACTGTCCTTGAAATTTTTGTAAAAGAAGGACAGGGTGTGAAAAAAGGTGATAACCTGCTGATTCTCGACGCCATGAAAATGCAAAACAGGCTGAAATGCAGTATGGATGGAAAGATAAAGTCGATAAAAGTGCAAAGTGGCGATAAGGTTCCGAAAGGGGTTGTGTTGCTCGAACTGGAGTGAAATATCACATCATTCCTTCCCAGATAGTATATCGTTGCAGCAGACCTGTTAAAGATGGTTTTTCCCAAAATATGCCGAAGACACTAGATCCGCTGCCTGACATAAGACTGAATATAGCACCCTGATTGTAGAGATCGTCCTTTAATCTGCCTATAACAGGGTGCCTTTTTATTGCATATCTTTCAAAATCATTTATAACAAAATCTTTCCATTCGGAAATAGGATGACTGATTAGTTCCGGAAGTCTTTTGTCCGGTACACTGGGCGTACAACTGTGATAAGCTTCACGGGTACTTATGCCCACACCGGGATTCAGTAATACGAGGTAATGGTCCCTTATTACCTGGTTAACAGGTGTTAGTATCTCTCCCCTGCCCGTTGCAAACGATGGAGTACTGTCAATAAAGAACGGACAGTCGCTTCCAAGTTCAAGAACTATTTCTTTCACTTTCTGAACAGGTATGCCAAGGTCGAAGTGCCTGTTGAGAGCCCTTACCAGATATGCAGCATCAGCCGACCCGCCTCCCAGTCCTGCCCCGGGTGGTATAACCTTATGAAGGTGCATCCTGAGGACCGGAATCCTGTACATCTCTCGCAATTTACGTGCCGCCTTTGTAACAATATTGTCTTCGGGCCTGTCGCCTACATCTATGCCGGTAACCACAAGCTCGTCTTTTCCATCCTGCCGGTCAGAAATTACAAACTCCAGGGCATCACATAGCTTAACAGGATAAAATATTGTCTCTATGTCATGATAACCATCATACCGCCTGGATGTTATATTCAGACCTATATTGATCTTGCAGGAAGGAAATGTTAT
>DATFLA010000077.1:0-5017 GCA_035268305.1 Bacteroidales bacterium
TTTTTTACTTCCTCAAGGTCACTGAGTGCCCTTGTATACGATCCGGTCATTTCGAACAAGGCCATATCATTGTCATTGAACAACGCATCAGTTCCGGATTCTTTCCAGGCATCATGCCATGATCTGTTGTCCTCTCCAATAATATGTTCCTGTTCTTTATTCATCTCACTTAATTTATTTTGCCTTTCCCTTTTTTTCTGACATTCAACTTTTTTGGTCAGCCGCTTCCTATTCCTTCGGGTTTCATTATTTCCCTGTAACCTGGATGTTGTTTAATCCTGAAAATAAGCTGAGCCTGGGCTTCTGATTTCTTTTTTCTTACATAACCGTTTGTTACCCCTAGTTTATCGGCTATCTGGTCAGGAGTTAATTCTTCCCAGTATAGTTTAAGTATCCGCTGGCATGCCGGATCGAGAGTATCAAAAACCTCATAAAAGATATTTTCATAAATATCGTTGTCGTGTTTCTCTGAAAAATCCGAATCAAATTCATCTTCATTTCTTCGCGACAAATAGTTGACAGCAGCCTGTCTCTTGTCGAGAATGGATTTCCAGAGATTTTCACAAACTGCATATAGAAAGGTCTTGAACTTACATGTAAGCGCAAAATCTTCGCTGTCGATTTTTTCAAGCATAATTATAAGACCATCCTGAAATACATCCCTGGCGTCCTCCAACGAACCACCCATCTGGAATACCATAAGACGTATCATTGGCATATATCTGTCTGACAGGTATTTTACCACATAGCTCTGACGCGTTCTCAGGCACTCAATAATTTCGTTGTCGGTATACTCTTTCACACTGTTTTGTTTAAGAACAGTAGTATTCAACTTCAAAAGTATTGTTTTTTTTAAATTAACAAAGAGAATTTACATATATCTGCGATTATTTTACACCAACATACTGCCTGTTAATATAAGATTTTTTTCAGTTTGTCTTTCAGTGCTGAATATCAGGATGTTACTAACAGGAAGGTAAAAAGAAGTGATTTTTTTTTATTTTTTCCCCTTTTTCATGGTAACAATTTTGCCCCTATTCCTATTAACCTCATAAATAAGTCCTGCATATAAAAATAAGGCAATATGTAATGGACTGATAATATGTGTTTTGTGAATTTCATTATATGAAAGAAACGAAGCATATTGCTATTTGTTATGATGCAGAGATATTGATATAATACTAATAGTATGAGCTATAATAAATATCCTGATATTATAAAGGTTGATAATAAAATCAATGAGGTAGTAGAATTGGAAAGATCAGGTGTCGACTTTTTTCAGGCAATTGAGAATGCGGATGGCGTTCCTTTTCAGTTAATCTTCGGGCCCGTGATTGGAGAGGGTTTTTACCTAAATATGGGGTCGGGTATAAATCAGCTTCTTGGAATTAAGCCCGAAGATTTTACTGAAAAGGTTTTTAATAATATGATAGAGGAGATCATTCCTCTCAGCGACGATCTCCCGGTAAATATTATTGAGTCACGCTGCAAATTTATAAATGGTGATATAAAAAGCTACAGGGCAGAAATCCTCCTGCGCCTTCCCGATGGACGGAGGAAATGGATCGAGGACAGCTCACTGCCTCTTAAAGATCCGGAAACGGGTAAAATTGTGGGCTCTTATGGAATATTGTTCGACATTGACAGGAGGAAGCAGAGTATAATATTTCTTGAAAAAGCCAGGCAGAAAGCTGAAGAAGGTGACAGGCTGAAGAGTGCTTTCCTGAATAACATCTCTCATGAAATACGAACCCCCCTGAATGCAATAGTCGGATTTTCTTCATTGCTGACTGAAGCTGCTGACAACAGTGATGACAGCCACAGGCTGGCCGATATTATACTAAGAAGCTCCGATCACCTGCTCGAAATACTTAATGATATAGTTGAAATAGCAAATATTGAAGCCGGGAATATCAGAATAAATAATGAAAGGTTCAATATTAATGAAAGGTTGAATTCCATCTACAACAGGTTTTACACAAGTGCCGGTGAAAGGGACCTCATACTTGATATGGCGCCGGGGCTGGACGATGATAATGCTTTCATTCTGACCGATCCTTATAAAGTATGCCAGGTACTATGTTACCTTATTTCCAACGCAGTGAAGTTTACAAGAAAAGGGAGGATTGAGTTCGGCTATCTAAAAAGAAAGGGGGAATTGGAATTCTACGTAGCCGATACAGGTATCGGAATTGAAAAGGAATTCCAAGATCATATATATGAAAGGTTTTTCCAGGTTGAAAGTGATTCGACAAGACGCTACGAAGGAACCGGACTGGGACTATCCATTTCGCGTGCATATGTTGAGGCTCTTGGTGGAAGAATATGGCTTTCATCACAGCCAGGAAAAGGATCTGTCTTCTATTTTACAATTCCTCTTGATTGAAAATACAGAGCCGTGTCTGCTTTTCTTTAATACCTGTTCCGGGTCTCGCTGCAATCTTTTTTATTTTTTTTCTAAAACAGCCTCTGAATGATATTGATTTAATAAGGTTTTTATTGGTATTTTTGCATCGTGATGAAAAATTCCAACAGATATAATTTTCCACAGTTAAAAAACAAAACTTCTGATTGCCGATGAAGTTTGATGAACTGGGACTGGAAGATAAGCTTCTTGAGGCCATATCATATATGGGGTTCGAAGATGCCACCCCTGTACAGGAAAAAGTTATTCCTGTTATCCTTCAGGATCGTGATCTTATCGCATGCGCTCAAACAGGTACAGGCAAAACAGGAGCTTTTGTGCTGCCTGTACTTAATAAACTGATAGGACGCAAGGGCAACACTATCGATACACTTATTATCGTCCCGACCCGGGAATTGGCGATACAGATTGAACAGCAGATACAGGGCTTCTCCTATTTTATTCATGCCGAATCAATAGCAGTTTACGGAGGTGGTGACGGTAATGATTGGGAAACAGAAAAGGCAGCTCTTAAAAATGGTGCCGATATTGTTATTGCCACACCCGGGAAACTGCTGTCTCATCTGAAAATGAACAATGTAAGCTTCAGTCATCTGAAACATCTTGTACTGGATGAAGCAGACAGGATGCTGGATATGGGATTTATTGAAGATATACAGACAATAATATCTTTCCTGCCCGACAATTACCAGACTCTTATGTTCAGTGCTACAATGCCCTTCTCGATACGACAGCTGGCACAAAAGATCCTCAGGAACCCTGCCGAAATAACACTCTCTGTTTCCACACCTGCGGAAGGAGTGGATCAAAAAATATGCTTTGTCCATGAAGAGCAGAAGATTAAAATGTTAGCTCATGCTTTATCAGAGAGACAGGATTATGAAAGTATAATAATTTTCTCTTCAACAAAAAGAAAAGTAACGGATATTGTCAGGTCGCTTGGGCATGACGGCTTTATCGCCCATGGCATTTCATCAAACCTTGAACAGAACCAAAGGGAAGAAGTCCTGAGAAATTTCAGGGCCAGGAAAATAAGGATCCTCGTGGCGACAGATGTAATGAGCAGGGGCATTGATATCAAAGAAATAAACCTTGTTGTCAATTTTGATGTTCCGGGCGACCCGGAGGATTATGTGCACCGGGTAGGGCGAACTGCCCGTGTAAACGCCAGGGGAGAGGCAATTACAATGGTTACACCTGAAGAAACTTTCCGGTTAAGAAAAATCGAAAAGCTGATCAACAGGAAAATCCCTATTATGAAGGTTCCTGAAAGTATCGGACCTGCTCCTTCTAAACATATCCCGAAGAAAAAAACGAAGCACAGAGGCTCAGTTTACAGAAAAAACAGGAATGGAAAATCTTCCGGGAACAGCAAACACAACTGACTCCCTCTTATGTGAAAGAAATAAATTGAGTTAACTTTTAAATCTACGGGTTTTTAATTAGTTACATTAAATTATTTTTTTGATATTTATTACGAAAATCTCTTTGAGATAATAACATAACTCATGTTTATCGCATCATCAAAAAACTAATTCAGCAAAAATGAGAATGTCCCTCTGCGCCTCCTTTCTTCTGATCACAACAATGGTGTTTGCCGGTGAACCACGCGACAGTACCCGGTCAGTTCTTAAAACAGAAGCCTCTGTTAGTTTTAACAGCAATGGTATTGCCACAATACCTGCCTTCTCACTTGGCAAACCTGCTGTTATAGCATCACTTTACCTTTCCAAAGGAAGGTTCAGTTATGACCCGATGCTGGCATATGGTCTCGACAGGAGACCCTGGTTTATTGATAACTGGCTGCATTTTAAGATTGTTGACAGGCCTTCCTTTGAACTGGTAACAGGAATAAATATAAGTATGTATTTCAGTGATATGGGAATAAATGATGATATCATTCTTAAGGGTGAAAGGTATTTTGCCCTTGCTGCCAAAGGAACTTACATTATTTCACCGGGAAATTCAATCTCCTTTTCATACTGGAACGACCGGGGACAGGATGAAGGTACACTTAAGGGACATTACCTGAATCTTACAGGTGAGATGAACGACATACGGCTTGGAGACAAAATACGATGCGGATGGAACGTTCAGTTGTTTTATATAAATTATGATGGAAATAATGATGGCCTGTTCGTGTCTCCGTCTGCCACAGTTTCATATCGCGGTCTGCCATTTTCTGTATTCTGGCAGGCTACTCAGCCCATTTCCACCGATATAGTTCCCTCTCCTGCTTTTAAATGGAATATCGGCATTTCCTACACTCTCTGATACCGTGAAGGACATCCTGTTATTATCGCATCTTTTATAAATAGTCATTATAATAGTCATTATCCGCTTTTACACCTTGCCGGGAGAATGACATAGTGTTGAAGCTTGAATGAAATCCAGTTCACTTACAATTTCCGCTGACATTTAATAAAAAGTAGAAACAAAACGACTGCTGACAGGGATATTGCAAATAAATTTTATCATTTTTACAGGTATTCAACTTATAATAATACAGACATGAAATTTGTAAAAAGAGATTTTGGAATGATGGCAACCGGTAAGATGTTACTGGTGTCATTACTGTTATTTTTAATTTCA
>DATFLA010000078.1:0-4818 GCA_035268305.1 Bacteroidales bacterium
AAGATAGTCTCGGGACCGGGTAACCTTGTCCTGGAAGGTATTCCGCTTCCTCTCTTCATCCCGTTTGGTTATTTCCCGATCGAAACAAAAAAAGCCGCTTCGGGAATAATCTTTCCGCGAATAGGCCAGGAAAACAGGAGGGGATATTCACTGACTGACGGTGGATATTATTTTGCTGTCAGCGATTATTTTGATCTTGCAATTAAGGGAAATGTTTATTCCAACGGAACATGGCTGCTGACTGCCATGTCGAACTATAAGAGGTTGTACAAATACAGCGGTAACTTTACTTTCAGTTATGCTAATAACATAAGCGGGCATCTAGGACTGCAGGACTACAGAAAAGTGACAAATTACAGGCTGGGATGGACTTTTACACAGGATCCGAAGGCATCTCCCGGATCCAGATTTTCGGCAAGTGTAAATATGAGTTCAAATGGTTACGACAGGAGTAACAGTTATGTTGTGGCTGAGCACGTTACAACACAGCGCCAGTCAAGTATCAGTTATTCAAAGTCATGGGACGGAACACCATTTAATTTTGCCGTCAGTGCCAACCACAGTCAGAACGTAAAAACAGGCGATGTGAGTCTCGACCTGCCTAAGATGGATTTTAACATGAGCAGGATTTATCCGTTCAAGAGTAAATACAGTACCGGTAAAACTAGATGGTACCAGGAACTGCAGTTATCTTATACAGCAAAGGTTGATAATAAAATTAATACCAAGGACAGCCTCCTCTTTTCGAGCGATATATTTAAAAAGATGAATAACGGTTTCAGGCAGGAGATCCCGATGAGTATCCAGCTGAGACCTTTTAATAATTTTTCCATTTCGCCATCTGTTACATATACAGGTGTATTGTACACGAAGAAGATAGAAAAGCTCTGGAACGAAGATTCGAATTCTGTGGAAATAGATACATTGAGCGGAGCTTTTTACGGACAGGCTTTTAATCCTTCAATAAGTGCAGGGTTCAGTCCTCAGATTTTCGGTACCTACACCTTTACAAGACCCAATTCCAGGGTGCAGGCAATAAGACATGTTATAAAACCTTCTGTGGGTTTCAGTTTTGTGCCCTCTCTGGCCGGACTGAGTTCAAAGATGTACAGACAGGTGCAGACCAATCCTGACGGCCTGATGCAGAAATATTCCATTTTTGAGGGTAGCATTTTCGGCACACCTTCTTTGGCCAGCAAAAGCGGAAATGTATCATTCAGCCTTGTCAATATTGTTGAAGCTAAGGTGTTCGGCAAGAACGATACAACGGGAAAACCTCATAAGGTGAAACTTATAGATAACTTCGGCATTTCAACATCATACAATATCTTTGCTGATTCTATGCGCTGGGCACCTGTTGCAATGCAAATGCATACGTCGTTGTTTAATAAGATAAATATTTCGGCTTCCAGCAGCTTCACCATGTATTCCATGAACGACCAGGGAAGGACAATCGGGAAATTTTATTATTCAGATAAAGGCAAGCTGTTGAGGCTTACCAATTTTTCAACCAGTCTTGATTTCAGCCTTAGTGATCTTCTAAAAGGCAATAAGAGCGGGGGAAGGGGGGCAGGTCAGTCTGCCGGAAGAGGTAACATTGATAATAATAACCCGCTTGATCAATCAGATGATATTGCACAAAATGATGCCGGATCAGGTTTATACGATGAGTATGGTTATCCTGTATTCGATGTTCCCTGGTCGATGAATGTAAGTTACAATTTAAGCTATTCCAAACCAGGACTTAAATCAAATATCTCTCAAACATTATCGGTCAGGGGTAATGTATCGCTGACCAAGAAAATGTCGATAACTTATACAAGTGGTTACGATTTCACTGGCAAGAAAATAACAATGACCCAGATAGGTATTACACGCGACCTGCATTGCTGGGAAATGAATTTCAACTGGGTTCCCAACGGAACTATGAAGATGTGGAACTTTACAATTCGTGTTAAAGCCAGTGTGCTGGGCGACCTAAAATATGAACGCAGGAAAGACTTCCACGATACCTACTAATAATAAAAGAGGCTCTTTTAAAAGTCTTATTTAACCGCTATGATCTCAAAGAAGGTACAACGTAGGCATAAGAACAGTATTTAAATTCAGTCCTTTGTGCCCTTGGTGTATCCTTTGTGTGACTTTTTGGTTAAAAATTTCTCTTGAAACAGCCTCTTTTTATATACCTGTTGCGCTATTCAGCTACAATCTCAAAATCTACATCAACCTTAACTTCCCTGTGAAGTTTTATTACAGCCTTGTAACTTCCTACTTCCTTAATCTGATCTTCAGGGAGAGATATGTTTTTACGGTCAATATCAAATCCTTTCTCTTTTAAAGATTCAGCTATCTGAATAGTATTCACAGAACCGAATATTTTCCCTGTTGAGCTTGTTTTTGCACCAACAACTATCTTAACATCAGCGAGTTTGACAGCTATTTCCTGTGCTTCTGCCTTTATTTTTTCTTCTTTATGAGCTCTCTGCTTCAGGTTTTCGCTATGCATTTTCTTTGCAGAAGGAGTGGCTGCTACTGCATACCCTCTCGGAATAAGGTAATTTCTTCCGTATCCGTCCTTAACACTTACTATATCGTCCTTCTGGCCAAGCTTGTTTACGTCGTGTAATAATATAATTTCCATATATAATCCTCCTTATTTTAATAGGTCAGTAACATAAGGAAGAAGAGCAATATGCCTGGCTCTTTTGACGGCTTTTGCAACTTTCCTCTGGTATTTAAGTGATGTACCTGTAATCCTTCTTGGAAGAATTTTGCCCTGGTCATTCAAAAATTTCTTCAGGAATTCAGGATCCTTGTAGTCGATATAACGTATCCTGTTCTTCTTGAACCTGCAGTATTTCTTTTTTTTGACTTCAACCGTCGGGGGAGTCAAATACCTGATTTCTGATTCATTCTGTGCCATATCTTATTCCTCCTTCGATTTAACTGATTCTTTTTGTTTTCTTTTCTTTTCTGCATATTCGATGGCGAATTTCTCCATTCTGAATGTTAAGAACCTTATAATTCTCTCATCTCTTCTGTATTGAACTTCAAGCTTTTCTATCAGTTCTCCAGGTCCTTTGAATTCAATTAGGTAATAGAAGCCTGTTGACTTCTTTTGAATAGGGTAGGCCAGTTTTTTAAGGCCCCAGTTTTCTTCATGAACGATCTCACCTTCGTTGTCGGTGATGACCTTCTTGAATTTAAGTACCGCTTCCTTCATCTGGTTCTCAGACAAAACGGGAGTTGCAATGAAAACGGTTTCGTACTGATTTAACATAGTAAATAATTGTTTATTAGTTTAATGATTTTGGCTCGCAAAAGTACAATTATTTTAATTATTCAAAAAATATTATTTGAAATTTTTCGACTATCATGTTGTGTATCCTTTTATTATAATGAATAACATCAGTTTTATTATTGACCGTGTTCTGAAGACGCAGAGCAGGCGGGGAGCTACCAGATTTTCTTCACCAGGGATGTCAATTTTAAATAAACAGCCAGCCTTAATTTTATGAAACGATTTTATCAGCAAGGCATTTTAATTATATTTGTATCTCAACTTTTTTGAATAAACAGGACCTGCTTTTTATGGAAAACTTTATAGTTTCAGCACGAAAATACCGCCCTTCCTCATTTGACATGGTTGTGGGGCAGGATTCGATAACCAAAACGCTGAAGAGTGCCATTAAGAATAATCATCTGGCCCAGGCTTATCTTTTTTGCGGACCCAGAGGTGTAGGAAAAACGACCTGTGCAAGGATATTTGCCAAGACGATCAACTGTAATCACCTGGACGAAAACTTTGATGCGTGCGATGAGTGTGAATCATGTCTTTCTTTTAATTCAAACAGATCTTTTAATATTCATGAGCTGGATGCTGCATCGAATAACAAGGTGGAGGATATTAGGAGCCTTAATGAGCAGGTGAGGATCCCTCCCCAGGTAGGTAAATACAGTATATATATAATAGATGAGGTTCACATGCTGTCTTCATCGGCTTTTAATGCTTTCCTGAAGACGCTTGAAGAACCACCCTCACATGCAATCTTTATCCTGGCAACAACAGAGAAGCACAAGATAATTCCAACAATTTTATCGAGATGCCAGATATTTGATTTTAACAGGATACGCATCTACGATATCGTAAACAGGCTTATGTATGTTACCCAAAATGAGGGTATTGAAGCTTCGGAAGAAGCACTGCATATAATCGGGCAAAAAGCTGACGGAGCGATGCGCGATGCCCTTTCAATATTCGACCAGATAGTAAGTCTGACAGGTAAAAAAATCGAGTATAAAGATGTTATTGAAAACCTGAACGTGCTCGACTACGAGTATTACTTTAAAACTGTGGAAGCGGCTGTAAATGGCGATGTCTCCTCAGCTTTACTGACTTTTAATGAAGTACTCGAAAAAGGATTCGACGGACATAATTTTATTTCAGGGCTCAACAGTCATCTGCGTGATTTGCTTGTTAGTAAGGATCAGTCTACGGTTAAGCTTCTTGAAGCAACACCGGGAATAAAGCAGAAATACCTGCAACAAACAGGAAAGTGTCCGGTTGATTTTCTTTATAAAGCTCTTGAAACCGGCAGTAACTGCGACCTGGCATATAAAAGCAGTAAGAATCAAAGACTTCATGTCGAACTCGCACTGATCAAGCTGTGCATGCTAACCGGGGAACAGTTGCCGGAGCCTGAAAAAAAAAAGCATGATAACAGAAAACAGGTAAACGAAGAAGAGATTCCTCTTCCTTCAAAGTCAGAAATAATACGTGATGATATTCGTCCTGGGGATAAGAAGTCGCAGATAAAG
>DATFLA010000079.1:0-2360 GCA_035268305.1 Bacteroidales bacterium
TTTGTTGTCCCAGTTCAATTAAAGCTTCTGCTTTCATTAACAGTACATCATCATACCGCAGGATATCTGAATTCTTTGATGATCCAAAGAACGGGCCAACTGCTTTAAAGGAGGGACTGTTTGGCAGCTGGCACTCTTTCATGGTTGAGAAAGAGCCATAAACCGAAGGTGTTCTTGCCCAGCTGTTTTCATAAACAAAATCCAGCTTGTTTTTAAATGGATGACCTGGTATGCCAACAGTGTTGTCGATCCTGGGGTCAATGGTATTTGCCTGGAAATCTGCAGGATCAGTTAAGCTGACATTATCATATGAGTCTGTGGGAATACCATTAACTGTCCGGTAACTATTAACCAGGTTCTGGCTGGGAATATTAAACCAGCAACAACCATAACCAGGCCCCATGTTATAATTAAGCAAATGAACCATATCAAGTTTTCCCGGGCCTACTCCATCATTAATAGAATACTGGATAGAGAATAAAGATTCGACGCCATTATCATACCCGTATGTGAAGTTTTTAGCAAAATCATCAAATAATTGATACTTGCCTGAATTTATAACCACATCTGTATATGTTATAACCTGCTGAAGCTTCTCCTGATTAATACTTATGACATTATGGTCTTCGTCCTGTTCATAAGCCTGATACAATCTGGTCTTTGCCAGGTAAGCAGCTGCCGCATATTTATTGGCTCTCCCTATCTGTGATTGAACTTCAGGCAGATTATCATATGCAAATTTAAAGTCTTCAGCTATTTTGTCCCACAATTCATCATTGGTATATATTCTGTTAGATAGAGTTTTTAGTTCCTCGATGGACACTGTCTCATCAGCATATACCGGATACTTAAACAATCTCTTTAACAGGAAATAATAATGTCCCCTGAGAAAACGCATTTCCCCAATGCGCACATTACGCAGAGGCATTTCAGCATCTGTAAGCTGATTTAGTACCACCAGTGCCTTATTGCATCTCGATATTTTGGTGTAAAGCTGCCCCCACATACTTAAATTGCCGTTATCGGGTGTTATAATGTTATACAGCTCAAGTGGGTGCCAATTAGCGACATCAGCTGGTCCGGCTCCCCCTTTATAGGCATCATCAGATCTGATTCCTCCAAATATAAAGTCATCGAAGCTTCCACCAAATGAATTATCCGCTAAAAGAGCATAAGCAGAAATTACAAGAGCGTCCGCATTGGTCGGAGTTAAGAGTGTTGATTCGGAAATTGTTCCCAGCGGCGCAACATCAAGGAAAGTTTTCTTGCATGACATCAGGAGTAGCAATGTCATCACTATTGAGAGTTTGATTATATATCTTTTCATATTAGTATTATTTAAATTATTTCTGTGAAAATTTAAAATGAGATATCACAACCAAAAGTGACTTTTACAGGTTTTGGATAACCGGTGGAAATGGTTGGAGGGACCTCCGGATCTGGTCCGGTAAAAGCTGCAGTGCCTTTCTTCTGAAAGAATAACAACAGGTTTTCTCCAGAACAGAAGACCCTGACAGATTGTAGTTTGATACGGCTAAGAATCTCCGGAGGAATATTATAATTCAGCTGAGCCATCTGGAGTTTGACATAAGAACCGTTTACAATTGTATAATCAGAAGAGCGGTTTTCACTATTATTATTCGAGAACGACAGCATTGGAATGGTCGAGCCCGTATTTTGAGGTGTCCATGCATCCAGCAAACTGACCCCTTTATTCATACCTGCAACAAGACCCAGAAAACTATTTTTCTCCTGTTTTGCCAGGTCATTAACAAGTACTCCTTGCACACCGGTTACAAATAAAGTCAAACTGAAATTTTTATAATATAATTCCCCTGTAACACCATATATCAGTTTTGGATTAGTTGTACCAAGCCACGTCTGATCCAGCTGGTCAATCTTACCATCACCGTTCAAATCTTTGTATCTGATTCTTCCAATTCCTTTGCCAGGCTGATTTGCATATGAATCCACTTCTGCCTGTGACTGGAACAATCCATCAGTAACATATCCAAAAATTGATGTTCTGGAATGATTTATAATTGTTTGTTCTGTATTCCCGGGATAATCCCTTACGACTGAAGGTGGTAAATAGGTAATTTTATCAGCAAAATGTGATAAATTGACTCTAAAACTATAATTAAAATCGCCGGAATTAGCAGTATAGCCTAAATTAAATTCCCATCCCTTATTATCCATGGATGCACCATTAACAGTTTGAGTTCCGCCTTCTCCTATAACACCAAGAATCGGGGGGGTAGTTAATATATCCTTGGTTTTGCGGGAAAAATAATCGAAGCTTCCTGTTAACTTTTGACCCAATAAGCCAAAATCCAGTCCAAAGTTCAATTCACTGGTCG
>DATFLA010000080.1:0-9829 GCA_035268305.1 Bacteroidales bacterium
TCTTGTGAAAAATGAAATTCCCGTTTCAACAGGGAGAAAAGCAGCTAAGCAGCGTCAGGGCTCTAAAATACTTGTAGCCGAGGATGATGAGACTAATTTCTTCTATATTAATGCCCTTCTGAAGCATGAAACTGATTTTACTGTTGTGCATGCACAAACCGGGAAAGAAGCCATTGAACTTTACAGGGAAAATCCGGATATCTCCCTGATACTTATGGATATTAAGATGTCGGATATAGATGGCATTGAGGCCACCCGCCAGGTTAAGAAGATAAATAAGGATATTCCTGTCATAGCCGTAACAGCTTATGCTATGCTTGGTGATGAGGAAAAAATCCTCGCTGCCGGGTGCGATGGTTATCTTAGTAAGCCTATAAGTAAAAGCAGTCTGCTCAGGGCTATTTCAAAATTTATCAGGACCTGAAACCCGACAGGTATTCTTTAACCTGCCTGTAAACATTTTCTGCTGTAAATCCGAATTTTTCATCCAGCACTTTATATGGGGCAGAATAGCCAAAATGTTCCAGACCATAAACCTGACCTTTAGGTCCGACAAGTCCCTGCAATGTTACAGGCAGGCCAGCTGTAAGACCGAATACGGGGATATTGTCGGGGATGATCTTTTTCCTGTACTCAGAAGACTGGTTACGGAACAACCCTTCCGAAGGTGCTGAAATTATTCTTACTCTAAGATTCTCTTTTTCGAGAAGAGCGGCGCCGTCGACAAGTGTTGAAACTTCCGATCCGCTCGCAACAAGTATAACGTCTGGAGTGCCTTCACAATCCCTGGCAATATATGCACCTTTTGATGCATTTAGAGCATCTTTGAATCTGTTGTTATTGTCAGATGGCAGATCCTTTATACCCTGCCTTGACAGTATTAGGGCAGTGGGTGTCGTTTTGTTTTCAAGGGCTATCTTCCATGCTACTTTTGTTTCCGTTGCATCGGCAGGTCTGAGCACCACCATGCTGTTATTCCCATGATGATTCTTAAGATGCTCCAAAAGCCTTATCTGGGCTTCCTGCTCAACAGGCTGATGCGTGGGGCCGTCTTCTCCAACCCTGAAAGCATCGTGTGTCCATATATATTTTACAGGCAATTCCATAAGGCAGGCCAGCCTGACCGCGGGCTTCATATAATCGGAAAAAACAAAGAATGTGCCGCATACGGGTATTACTCCCCCATGCAGGGCCATGCCATTCATAAGAGCTGCCATTGTAAGCTCAGAAACTCCCGAGTGAAGAAAGGCACCTGAAAAGTCTCCCTTTATGAAAGGATGTGTTTTCTTTAAAAATCCATCTGTCTTGTCTGAATTGGCAAGGTCGGCCGAAGCAACTATCATGTTCCCGATCTTTTCGGCGAAAAGTGACAGCACTGCCGATGATGCAGCCCTGGTAGCAGAGCCTTCCTTAACCGCAACCGAACTGAAATCGATACCGGGTGTGTGACCACTGTAATAATCATTAAGTTTTCTGTCAGCATCGGTGTTTTTTAAGGCCCATTCTGCCTTTTTCTTCTTCCACTCCTGTGCCTTTTCTGATTTTTTTACAAGTACCTTCTTATAATATTCGGCAACATCGTCAAAAATCATAAATGGATTATTAATATCACCACCAAGATGAGCCAGCGATTTTTCAAATGAACCACCTGCTTCACTGACAGGCATACCGTGTGTCGATGTTTTTCTTTCAAAGCTTTTCCCTTCTGCATCAAGCAGACCCTTTCCCATAATTGTTTTACCAATAATAAGAGTAGGCTCCTCCTTTTCATTAACAGCATCAGAGAGTGCTTTCCTGATCTGAGCATGATCATTACCTTCAATAACCTTAACATTCCATCCCCATGCAGTATATTTCATTGCAGTATCCTCTCGTGTAACAGCGCTCGTTTCCGTAGAAAGCTGAATGTCGTTTGAGTCGTAGAACATTATAAGATTGTTGAGCCCCAGGTAACCTGCCAGGCGGCCCGCTCCCTGGGATATCTCTTCCTGTATACCACCGTCAGATATAAATGTGAAAATCCGGTGTGAGAATAACTCCCCGAAACGCGCGGAAAGAAATTTTTCGGCTATAGCTGCTCCAACAGCCATGGTATGACCCTGTCCCAGGGGACCTGAGGTGTTTTCTATGCCTCTGTGCAGATCATACTCAGGATGACCGGGTGTGGCACTGTTCCATTGTCTGAAGCTTTTAAGTTCATCAATTTTGAATCGACCCGTCAGGGTGAGTATTGAATAAAGCATGGGCGACATGTGCCCGGGATCGAGAAAAAACCTGTCGCGGTTTATCCACTTAGGATCATCAGGATCGAAATTCAGAAATTCAGAAAATAAAATATGAATATAGTCAGCACCTCCCATCGCACCGCCTGGATGACCCGATTTTGCCTTTTCTACCATCGACATTGAAAGTATGCGGATATTGTCTGCAGCCCTGTGATTAATATCAATACTCATAATAAGTTTTTTTGAAAATTTTTACTGTAAACAAAAATAGAATTAATAGTCGAGAAAAAATACAAACATGCCTCATGAACATAAGAGGCATCGTGTCATAAATTAACCCGGCATTAGTGTAACATCCTTTCAGGTCGATTGTTTCAATGTAAAATTCAGGTCCGTATTCCGGACCTGAAAGCTCTATAACATCTTTTGTGTAAACAGGAGAAATGATATGCTTAAAGGTATTTCCTGTCTTCTTCCGGAATATCGAAATATTTGCTGTATGATTTTACGTCGTGGCCTTTCTCTTCTTCAACTTTATTGTCTCGAAGTTTAAGAGTAACCTCTTCCCCCGCAATATTTGAAAAGTAGATATTATATTCCTTGCCCTTTTCATCTATCATTATTATTCTTACCAGGTGAAGATATTTCATGCTGTTAAGCTGTGCACCACATATGGGGCAGGTATAGATATATTCATCACCCGGATTTATGCTGAACGAGGGATGTGTGGTTGTGGTGTAATTACCCAGTTCGGAATTCAGAAAGATCAGTCCTTTATGAGATCTGTCCGTAAGCTTTGTGGCAGCCAGTACTATGGATGTTTTCACTTTTAGTTGGCCTCTGCATACCTTGCATAAATAGTCGTTGGTCATGGTAACCTCCTGTTTCAAATATTAGGGTTTGTAATAAATTTCTTTTCCTAAGATAAGAAAGTTATTCCCGAAAATCAATATAATTATTGCCAAAATGGCCGGGAAGGAAGAGATAATTCAAATTCACTGTGGAGTTTGTTTTCATATTCTCCGGAATAGGTTCTCATGAAGAATCTGTTCTTGCCTTCTTTAAGAAACCGCTGCCATGAAAGATCCTCTTTACCGGGTATCACAGGATAAAAAAGTATATTGTTCTCACGTGCTGCAGCCTGGTCTCCTTTGGCATCGCCTATCATTATAATATTCGCATCAGGATATTTTCCAACGGCAGCATATTTTATATGTTCAGCCTTTGTGCCATGTTCCTGTGCTGCAATCAGCCTTGCATACTGCCTGATATTATTCTCTTCCCATTCCCTTTCAAGAGCTTCCAGCGGTGTTTGTGATACTATTACAATATCGGCAAGCGGTGCCAGGTCTTTCAGTGCCTCATGCGCATGCGGAAAAGGAGGTATCCTGTTCAGACCGCTTTCTATATCACTGTTAATCTTCTCACTCCATTGCAGTACCAGCTCAAGTTCATCATCTCCATGCGATTCAATATGTTCCCTTAAGGTAGTGTTACTTAATTTGGTCTCCTTCTTAACCCAGTCTTTTAACGATTCAAGAGATGGTATGTTAATCGCGGCCTCAAGTATCTCTTTTCTTTCCCTGAGATAATCAAAAACCCTGATTAAAGAGATGAACCTGTTGCCTCCCCTGTGTACGGAATAAAGGTTCACAAATTCCCATGTCTCACGTACTACTTCTTCAAATCCTGTAAGCTCAAAGTACTTCAGGGCGTTAGGTATGAAGAACTGCTTCTGTTTGATCTCCATAGTATCGAAGACACATCCGTCGGAGTCAATACCTATAAAATAATTGTGTTTGGGGTTGAATGCTTTAAGCTTCTCCTGGTAATTCATAAATGCAGAATAGATGAATTGCTAAGATATTCTACATTTATCTTTTGGTAGCATCATCAGTCTTTTTATTTTCTGAATTTGTCCGTGAAGTGACATAGCCATCAAAAAATGCTTTCGCATTACGGCCTATAGACTGCGTTCTGTAACCTCCTTCCTGAACCACAATGGTAGGCAGGTGCATGGCTCCTATCATTCTTCCATTGGCTTCGAAATCGGAAGTTGCCAGCTTCCATGTGCCGGTAGGATCACCTTTTGCTGTATCCAGGCCGAAAGCTACCACGAGATAATCGGGACTGAATTGCATTATTATTTTTATTGCCCTGGAAAGGATCTTTTTGTGTTCATCAGGTGTGCAGTCTTCCGACAGGGGAAAGTTATAATTGAAACCGGTTCCAGGGCCTTCCCCTTTTTCATCTGCAAAACCGGAAAAATATGGATAGGCAAATGATGGATGTCCGTGAATGGATATTGTCAGGACATCATTTCTCGCATAGAAAATTTGTTGCTGACCATTTCCGTGATGGTAGTCAATATCGAGAATTGCGACTCTGCCAAACCTGCTCAGGTAATTGGCCGCAATGGCATTATTGTTGAAATAGCAAAAACCTCCGAAAACAAAGCGTTCGGCATGATGCCCCGGTGGACGGGTTAATACATAGGCGGATGATGTTCCCGACAGGAGCTCGTTAACAGCTGTAAGAGTACAGTTTACCCCGGCTCGTGCTGCAAGATATGCATTCAGGTTGAGCGGAGTGAATGTGTCGATGCAGAAATATCCCGCACGTACAGACAGCTCTTTTGGAGGACGAGCGGAATTGCGAATCGGGAATACATAGGGATATACCGATTTCCCTGGGTTTAAAGTACTGCAAACCTTTTTAAAGTAATTGACATAGTTTTTATCATGTACATCTAGAATATACCTGTCGGGAAATTCGCTGCTTTTACCTGTTCGGAAATATGCTGTTTTTTCGAGTTCTGCTTTAATATGCGGTATTCTTACAGGTGATTCCACGTAACCCCTCTGATGAATATTATGTATGCTGTTTTTATCATTCGTAATCCAGAATATTTTGTTTTTTATTGTAATATGCTGATTTAAGGATGATGTACTTATCTTTTTCCTGTAACGTAAAGGTCTGAGAATTACCGGGTCGGACTTTATACTGTTGACTACCCTGTCAATATATTCGGGTGGACAGTATTCAGGGTAAATGCGTTCCAGTATGGCTCTTACGGTTCTTCTTGCCCTGGATTTTGTAAGTGCTTTCTCTTCTCCAAGGTTGTCGAACATAAGGTACGGAGGACAATCATCCTCGGGTTTCACAAGAGTCTCATAGAGTGTGTTAATTACCGGTCGTGCACCGAAACGCTCGTAAAATGCAAGTCTTTTCTTATTCTGTTCCAGGTTTGTTGTATCGCGGCAAAGTGCGGGATCATCAGGGAGACATTCAAAGAAAAGTCCGCTTACATTCAGGGATACAGCTTCTTCCCTGATTCTCTGATAAAGGAAACTTCCAACACCCGATGATGTTTTACCCGGCCTTGTGGCTATAAAATCAAGGAAGCAGAATTTAACATCGGGCATATACTTTAAAAGAGCAAATCCAAGTATGCTCTCATGTATGTTTTCCGCAACCAGCAGGAATGTTTGATATTTAAACCTGAGAGGATTGATGAGTTGTTCATCGATCAAATCTATTTTTTCCTTCCACAGATCGGGAAACTGTTTTGCAAGGATGTCTCTTACGGCCATCATTGCGGAGTGGTTGTATTCCAGGTAGGGATTGGATATTTTTCTTATTCTGAGCATGTGTGTACTTCTTAATCATTTCTGCCTTTCATATGAACAACCCTCTGCGGGAAAGGAATAGTAATGCCGTTTGCGTGAAATTTTTCGAGTATGCTTATTCTTATCTCACTTTTTATATTCTCTACCCTGAATATTTCATCTGACCAGAAAAGAAGTGTAAGATTGATGGATGAATCGCTGAAATCAGAAAGCCTTACAAAAGGCTCAGGTGATTTTGCCACGAGGGGATGGTTAAAAGCAACTTCCCTTACCAGTTTCATTGCCTTGGGAATATCTGAGGAATAGTCTACCCCTGTAACAATTGCAAATCTCGACCTCTCATGTCCGTGTGTCCAGTTGATAAGCTGGTTTGATGTAAGTCTGGAATTTGGCAGTATTATGTATTTGTCATCACGTGTGAGCACTGTTGTGGTTCGTATATTTATCTTCTGCACCCTGCAGAAAAGCCCGTCCACTTCTATGATGTCTGCTACCTTAACTGAAGCATCGAGAAGAATAATGACACCTGAGACAAAATCATTAAAGAGATTCTGTAATCCCAGCCCAATTCCAACGAGCAGGGCAGCTGAACCGGCAAGCATCACCTTAATGTTGACCCCGATTATTTCAAGGGCAACGAGGATGGATGTTGCTACCATCAGGTATTTGATTATCTGGTAGACAGCATATTTTTTTGATTTTCTCAGTTTCCTGTTATTCGTGATGAAAATTTTAAATGCCTTCAGCATTATCCATACAGCAATTATAAGGATGAGTAAGGCTGCTAAATTGTATACCGACAGGGTGTATGGCCCTATTTCAAGAATTTTGTATTCGAGTATCTTTTTCATTCAAAAACTGATTTATCAAGGTTCCGGAAGATTATGATAACAGGGTAAATTATCAAACTATACTGATTCTTGTCATTTAATGCTTCTCCTGGTGCTCTTACCTGTTAAATTTAGTAAATATAATTCTCATTATCAATACATGCCGGGTTACTTCTTTTTTCTTTCTCAGGGAAATAGAAGCTGTTTTGCGGTACAATTTCACGTTATTTTTTATCCCTGTTCTGTTTGTTATTTTCAGACGGAGTTATATTATAATTTAACAAAAATAAAGGGGAAAAAGTTGCTGTTTGTAGCCATTCAAAGGGGATTTCTCACTATTTAACACCATATCTCCCTTGTTTATTTTCATTCTAAATTAAAAAGCCTGACAAATGATAGCTTTTTTTCAAAAGTATTGTTATTAAATTAACAGCACTTTTTGAAGCAATATAAATTAATGCTATAAAATATATTAATTACCTAAAAATCAAACACAAATGTACCAAGTAGGAAATCTAGTTAAGGAGTTGTCCGATAAACACGGTCGCGAAAGGGAGAGCCTTCTGCCTATACTTCAGGGTATTGTTCAGAAGCATAACTATCTTACTGATGAAGTAATGGTAGAGATAGCAAAGGAGCTTGATATTTCGGCTGCGGAGGTTTATGGAACAGCTTCATTTTACACCTTTCTCGATACAAAGCCGAGGGGTAAATATGTTATAAGGGTATGTAAGACAATAACATGTTCAATGAAGGGCAAGAGTGATATTATACAAACTCTTGAAGAGATGCTCAAAATTAAGGTAGGGGAGACTACTGCCGACAGTCAGTTCAGTCTGCTCGAGACCAATTGTATCGGATGGTGTCACAAGGCTCCTGCTATACTGATAAATGAGATGCCTTATACGGAACTGACACCTGAGAAGGTTACTGAAATAATTAAAGATTACATGCAAAAATAAAAATCCGGACAAAATGGAAAATACAGGTTTAAATAAGGTTGACCTTATATTTGAAAAAATTGATAATCGGGAAGTACTTACCAAGGCTTTCGGAATGAGCAAAGAGGATATTATCCAGGAAATTCTTGACTCAGGCCTTAAAGGCAGGGGTGGAGCCGGTTTCCCGACCGGATTGAAATGGAAATATACTTCAGCGGAGAAAAGCGATGAGAAATATGTTGTTTGTAATGCCGATGAGGGAGAACCCGGTACATTTAAGGACCGTGAGA
Organism: Bacteroidales bacterium; assembly: GCA_035268305.1. Lineage (GTDB taxonomy): Bacteria > Bacteroidota > Bacteroidia > Bacteroidales > VadinHA17 > LD21. Next base: position 7,916 of record DATFLA010000080.1, read on the forward strand.
TACTCGACAGGGTGTCCAACAAGGTACATGGCGGTATGGCGATTGCCGGCAAAGCTATCGGTGCAAAGAAGGGTTTTGTTTACCTGAGGGGTGAATACAAATACCTCCTGCCAAAGCTCATGGCTGAACTTGAAGAGTTTCATAAAATGATAGGTGAAATAGGTTATGACTTCAGTATTGAATACCGTATGGGAAGCGGGGCATATATTTGCGGTGAGGAAAGTGCTCTTTTCGAATCGATAGAAGGGAAGAGGGGAGAACCACGTAATAAACCTCCTTATCCTACCGTATCCGGTCTTTTTGACAAACCCACTTCAATAAATAATGTAGAAACTCTTGTAACCGCCATGATGATATTAAAGCACGGTTCAAAGGATTTTTCTAAATACGGAACAAACGACTCAAGAGGATCGAAGGTATTCTCTGTATCGGGTGATACACCTACCCCGGGTATTTTTGAACTGGAACTCGGTATGACCGTACAGCAGTTTGTGAATGAATTCGGAGACGGAGACACAAAAGCTGTTCAGGTTGGAGGAGCATCAGGATTCTGCGTCCCGCGAAAGAAATTTGCTGAAACTATAATCGGATTTGAGGGCGTTCCCACGGGAGGCTCAATGAAACTTTTCAATAGTTCCAGGTCTATGTATAATGTGCTGCATAATTACCTTGACTTCTTCGCTGAAGAATCATGTGGTCAGTGTACTCCGTGCAGGGTGGGATGCCAGCAGCTTCTGAAAGGTGTTGAGATGGTAAAAAAAGGAGAAGTTAAATCCACATATCTCACCGAGCTTGTTAAACTGGCCGACACAATGAAGGTTGCTGCCAAATGCGGTCTCGGACAGTCTGTTGGTAATGCTTTCAAATCGATAGTTGGTAACTTCAGAGAGGAGATCATCTATTAATAACTTTATTAAATTACAGAAAAATGATAAATCTAACTATAAACAACAAGAAGATATCGGTTAAAGAAGGTACGACCGTTCTTGCTGCTGCCAAACAATTAAATATAACAATCCCAACATTATGTAACCACGATGATCTTTGTGTTGCAGGTAACTGTCGTGTATGTCTTGTTGAGCAAAAAGGGGCCAGAACCCTGATTGCCTCCTGTGCCACACCTGTATTTGAGGGTATGGAGATACAGACCAACTCACTTAAAGTGAGAAATGCAAGGAAACATGTTGTTGAATTGCTTCTGTCAGAACACAGGTCGGACTGTACAAAATGTTATAAAAATCAGAACTGTGAACTGCAGTCACTGGCAAATGAATTTGCCTTCGGAGACCATATCTTATTGTCTCTTGTTGAAGATAAGAATTATGATATAGACAGGTCCTCACCTTCCTTTATCAAGGATGACAGTAAATGTATCCGTTGCCAGCGTTGTGTAAGGACTTGTTCCGAACTTCAGTCTGTCTCTGCCATCTCTGTGGCTAACAAGGGTTCACACCAGAAAATCTCTTCATTCCACGACAGGCCTATGAGTAACGTGGTATGTACCAACTGCGGTCAGTGTGTTAACCGGTGCCCGACAGGTGCTCTCGTTGAGAAAACCTATATCGACCAGGTTTGGGATGCCATATACGATACCGATAAACACGTTGTTGTTCAGACTGCCCCTGCTGTTAGGGTTGCTCTTGGTGAAGACCTTGGTTATGATCCGGGTGTAAGGGTTACAGGGAAAATGGTTACTGCCCTCAGGCAGCTTGGCTTCGACTCTGTTCTCGATACCGACTTCTCGGCCGACCTGACGATTATGGAGGAGGGTACCGAGTTGCTTACAAGACTAAAAAAAGCCCTGGTGGACGGTGATCATAAAATATCTCTCCCGATGTTCACATCCTGCTCCCCGGGCTGGATCAAATTTATAGAACATAAATATCCTGAATTCCTTCCGAATCTGTCAACATG
>DATFLA010000081.1:0-3302 GCA_035268305.1 Bacteroidales bacterium
CCTTTAATGCCTGGTTCAGCTCATCAAGCACAACTCCGGGTTCCACTCTCACCCACATGCCTTCCTTGTTTATTTCCAGGATATGGTTCATATAACGTGAGATATCGACTACAATGCCCTTTCCAACGACCTGCCCGGCAAGAGATGTCCCTCCTGCCCGCATAATTATACTCTGCCTGTTTTTTCCAGCAAACAGGATTATCTTTTTCAGATCCGACTTGTTTCTCGGCCATATCACAGCTGTCGGTTTTTCCTTGTAAACAGAGGCATCTGTAGAGTAAATTGTAGTAGTCATTTCATCATACCTGAGGTCTCCTTCAAGGTCTTTTGCAAGCTCATTTAATCCTGTTAAAATATTGTCCATGTTTGCTTCTGATTTGGATTACAAATTTAGGAAAATGATTTAAAAATGATTTTACAGAGCAACATCTGGTGTTATTTTTTTTTGTCACGAATTATCCTGATATTAATCATGTTAATCAAAATTGTTTAATAGTACTTTTTTTTCGTACATTTAACGAATTATTTCGAATATACTAAAGCGTTGATACACAATGGAATTATTAGATCGCATCAAACAAAATGCCAAAAAACATAATATGAGGATTGTTCTTCCGGAAGGTTATGAAGAAAGGACAATTATGGCTGCGGATAAAGCTTTGCAAGAGGGACTTGCTCAGATAATACTTTTAGGTGATCCTGAAGAGATAAAAGCTCATGCTGCCGGGCTGGGATTAAAGAATTTATCAGGGGCTGTAATCATCGACCCGCGATCGCATGAGAAGAAGGAACATTATATTGATATGATGGTTGAACTCAGGAAGAAGAAAGGAATGACCAGGGAGGAAGCATCAAAACTTATTGAGGATCCGTTGTACCTTGGTGTGCTGATGATAAAAAACGGTGATGCTGATGGTGAAGTATCGGGGGCGGACCATGCCACTGGAGATGTGCTTCGTCCTGCATTCCAGTATGTTAAGACAGCTCCGGGTATTTCTGTAGTGTCCGGAGCATTTATAATGATATTACAGGATAAGCATTTCGGGGAGAACGGAGTTATTATTTTTGCCGATGGTGCCGTACATCCTAATCCAACTGATAATGAACTTGCAGAAATAGCAATTGCTTCAGCCCATACAGCACGGGCCATTGCAGGAATGGAGCCAAGAATAGCTATGCTCAGCTTTTCTACAAAGGGCAGTGCAAGACATGAAATGGTGGACAGGGTTGTGAATGCAACAAAAATTGCAAAGCAGATGGCTCCTGATCTTCAGCTCGACGGTGAATTGCAGGCCGATGCTGCTCTTGTTGAGGCAATAGGAAAGAGCAAAGCACCCGGAAGTCCTATTGCAGGAAAAGCCAACGTGCTGATATTTCCTGATCTTAATGCTGGAAACATAGCATATAAACTGGTACAGAGGCTTGCCCATGCGGAAGCAATAGGACCGATCCTGCAGGGTATGGCAGCACCTATTAATGATCTTTCAAGAGGCTGCTCTGTGAATGACATAGTAAGCATGATAGCAATTACTTCAAACCAGGCCGCTGGTTTGAATAAATAAAAGGGAAATTTATTAATAATATAATGCCCAGGCATAAAGAATTAAATAAACAATAAAAAATGGAAGAAAATATTGAACGCCTTGAGGATTATGGTTTGTCGCAGGAGACGCGGACAAAGACATTATTCTCGCGCGTGGGTATAGTAGGAGCAGGAACTGTTGGTCAGAATATTGCCAGAATGGTAAGTTCAAAAGGCCTTGATGTCGTTTTCCTTGAGGTAACGCAGAAAAAAATAGACCAGGCATATGAAGAGCTTGCAAGAGAACTTGACAGGATGATAGAACGGTGGGGTATGACAAATTCAGAAAAGCTTGGTATATTATCACGTATCAAGGGAACACTTAATTATGAGGATCTCAAGGATTGTGATATTGTTATTGAAGCAATTAAATCATCTACCCGGGAATTAAGTCATGACATAAGGGAAGCTATCCTGAAGAAGATAGAGCTTCATGTTGGCAGGGAAACAATAATTGCAACAAACTCAAGTACACAGGTTATTACCGAGCTGACAGCCGATCTGACATACAAGGATCGTTGCGTCAGTTTTCATTTCCTTACACCAGAAGCAGATGCAAGGGTAGTTGAGATAGTTAAAGGCTTATATACGTCCGAGGAAGCCTATGAGAATACAATCAAATTTGCCAACCTCATAGGTAAGAAGGTTGTGCCTGTAAAGGAGTCTCCTGGTATTATAAGTACACGACTATTTGTTCCGCTTATAAATGAAGCCTGCGAGATATTAATGGAAGGTGTGGGATCAATGGAGGATATCGACCTTACAATGAAAGTTGGATTCGGCCTCCCTCTCGGACCATTCGAGATGGCTGACAAAATAGGGCTTGATAAGATTCTACGGTGGTGCGAAAACCTATATGATGAATTCGGTGATCTTAAATATAAATCATCCCCCCTTCTTAAAAAACTTGTAAGGGCTAACCAGTGGGGACGACGCACTGGAAGAGGATTTTATGAATATAGTGACGGAGTTAAAGTTGTAAAGAATATTGCACAGGAAGAATAGAATACGGAAGAATTCCATGCTGGACGATGTTGTCAGAAAGTGTATGTATGAAAGACGATTGACCGTTTTGTCATGGATTTCAGGATCAAAATAATTGACATGAAAATAAACATCTTTTTATAATGAAAATATTAGTTCTTAATTGTGGTAGCTCATCCATCAAATATCAGCTCATCGATATGGCTGCCAATGTTGTTCTTGCAAAAGGTATCGTGGAAAAGATAGGTCTGAAGGGATCTTTTCTGAAAAATGAACGGCATGATGGAGATAAAGTAAAACTTGAGGGAGAAATACTCGACCACCAGAAGGGCATTGAATATATACTGGGTATGCTTGTAAGCGAGAAAAGGGGAGTTATTAAGGACCTTAATGAAATTGATGCGGTCGGACACCGCCTGGTTCATGGCGGTGAAACTTTCCAGGCCAGTTGTTATCTTGATGACCTGACAATTAAGGGAGTTGAGGACTGTTCTGATCTTGCCCCACTTCATAATCCGGCAAATCTTAAAGGCATTTATGCCATGAAAAACCTGTTGCCGGATGCACCGCAGGTAGGCGTGTTCGACACTTCCTTCCATCAGACAATGCCTGACTTCTCATTTATGTATGCACTTCCGTATTCATTGTATAAAAAATACGGCATACGCCGTTACGGCTTTCACGGAACGAGTCACAGTTATGTTTCAAAACGTGCATGCGAAATTCTTAATGTGAA
>DATFLA010000082.1:0-6654 GCA_035268305.1 Bacteroidales bacterium
AGCATCTCAATCCTTGGCGCATGTGGTTTCAGATCGGGACGTGGTTCTGATATTACATTGGTCATGATATCGAGAATATGCATCCTGCCTGCCTTAGCCTGGTTAAGTGCTTTTGTGAGAATCTCAAAAGACAAACCGTCAACTTTGATATCCATCTGGGTAGCTGTTATACCATCACGTGTACCTGTAACTTTAAAATCCATGTCACCGAGATGATCCTCATCACCAAGAATATCAGACAATACGGCATATTTATCCGAATCTTTATCTGTTATCAGTCCCATTGCAATTCCTGATACAGGTTTCCTGAGCTTGATACCTGCATCCATAAGTGCCATGGTACCGGCACAGACAGTTGCCATTGAGGATGATCCGTTAGATTCAAGAATGTCGGAAACAACCCGGATTGCATACGGATTTTCATCTTCCGGAGGCATCATATTTTTAAGAGCCCGGTGTGCCAGGTTACCATGACCTATTTCCCTTCTGCTGATACCCCTTGCGGGTCTTGCATCACCTGTAGCAAACGGAGGGAAATTGTAATGGAGAGTAAATTTCTCTGTTCCCTGGTTAAGTACCTCATCTATTATCTTCTCGTCAAGCTTTGTGCCTAACGTGACTGTAGTGAGAGACTGTGTTTCTCCTCTTGTAAAAAGAGCAGAACCATGAGTCGCCGGCAAAGGGTCGATCTCGCAGACAATAGGTCTTATCTCATCGGTTTCCCTTCCATCCAGGCGAACACTTTCGTCAAGTACCAGTCTTCTGGAAGCCTCCTTGAGTACATCGTGATAATATCTCTTTGCAAGAACCTCATCGACAGCATCCTCTTCTGTGAACTGCTCAAGGAATTCGGTAATGATCGCCTCAAAATTCTCCGACCTCTTATGCTTATCAGCTGTCAGCTGTTTAGCTGTATCGTAGCATTTTGAATACGTCTCATCCCATACTTTTTTCCTCAGGTCCTCATCATTGTTCTCGTGGTTATATTCCCTTTTTACAGTTGATCCAACCTCTTCCGCAAACTCCATCTGGGCCTTGCAATGCACCTTAATTGCTTCATGTGCTTTCTTAAGTGCTTCAAGCATTTCCTCTTCCGATACTTCCTTCATCTCGCCTTCCACCATAAGAATATTATCATATGTGGCACCCACAATAAGATCGAGGTCAGCCTCTTTAAGCTGGGAAGCTGTCGGATTTATGATGAGTTCATTATTTACCCTTGCAACTCTTACCTCAGATATGGGACCGTTAAACGGGATATCTGAAACAGCAAGTGCAGCCGATGCAGCAAGACCTGCCAGTGCATCAGGTATTATATCTATATCTGCCGATACTAGATTAATTGTTACAAAAGTCTCTGCATGATAATCATCCGGGAACAAAGGTCTCAGAGCCCTGTCCACCAGACGTGATATAAGTATCTCATAATCGGAAGGGCGGGCCTCCCTCTTAAGGAATCCTCCGGGAAAACGTCCGGAAGAAGCGTATTTCTCTTTATATTCAACAGACAAGGGCATAAAGTCAGTGTCTTCTTTAGCATCTTTTGCTGAAACCACCGTGGCCAGCAACATAGTCTTGCCCATTTTTAACATAACAGCTCCGTCAGCCTGTCTGGCGAACCTGCCTGTCTCAAGTGTTATTGTCCTCCCATCTCCGAGGTCAATAATCTTCTCTTTTACTTTAAACATTATATATTTGATTTGTGAAATTGAAATTACAAATTAATCTAAATAGTATGAAAAAAGGCAATTAAAAATTGCCTTTTTATTTATTTACGTAATTTCAATGCTTTTATGATTTCGCGATACCGCTCGATATCTTTAACTTTCAGGTAGTCCAAAAGCCTTCTCCTTTTACCAACAAGCTTTATGAGAGCCTGCTGAGTACTGAAATCCTTTTTATTCTTTTTCAGATGCTCGGTAAGATGATTTATCCTGTATGAAAACAGCGCTATCTGGCCCTCTGCAGTTCCTGTATCTATCTCAGACGTCCCAAAGGTCTTGAAAAACTCCTGCTTCTTTTCCGTTGTTAAATACATATCCTTAATTAAAATGTTGTTTATCCATAAATATATCGAGTCTCCAATTTTGGAACGCAAAAATAAGGCTTTTTTATGTAAATTATCAAACAATTCTGAAAAAATTTAAAAGTTATTGAATATTTTCATATTACAGGAACGAATTAATGCTCATACTTATTATCGACCCTCAGTAATAAAGACGTGAAAACAGGGTAAAACGTTGCGTGGAATTCAATTATATTTCAGGTATTTGTCACTAAAATATTAACACTTGTCAAAGGAAATGCGTGAATAACTCCTAAAATTCCGTGTTCTCCAATTTTTCAAACATCATTTATTTAGAAAACAATTAATCAAACGTTAAGGTTCAAGCAACATTTCATCATTTTTTTTCAGGTTTTTTTCTGCCATTATAAGCCTGCTGCCTATTAAACAGTCGAGACATCTCCGCTTTCTGCAGTAATTGTCCCTTAAATGGATCAAAGCCTGCGAATAAAATGCAGATTTCGCATCGATCCCCGTACTCTTCCATTCGTTAATAATAACATTCTTCTCCGGTTCAATCTGATCAAGAAATTCCAGGGCTCTCTCACATAATGCTTTGTTACCCCTGTTCTTTCCATACACAAAGATAACCGGGATTACAGCATTTATAAGAAAGATAGCAGCAGCTTGCGAGCCAGCTTTCTTCATCATTGGTTTTGTCTTCTTCCCGAAAATGAAATGGTCTGTCCAGTATTCCGATGAGGATACATCAAACAACTTACGAAGCTCAACTATATTCCCAGCCTCTGTAACCCGTGAAAAGAGTCCACCGGTAACCGAGAGCATAGCAGCCAGTTGCGAAATTCTTATTGTTGGAAAGTTGAGAGGTCGTAACCTTGAAAACTTCCATATCCAGCCATGAAGGGATTTTAGAGAATACTTGGCCGACAATACCTTAAATTCCTTAATGAGCTTGCGATAGTAATCGTCATGTAAAGCTTCCCGGAACAGACCCTCTTCAAGCATACCTGCAACACCAAACAGCAATGCCTCCAGTTGAAAAAGGTTATCCGAGTGTTTCCGTATTATGCGGAAAGGAAGAGCTGCTGAAAGCATTTCAAATGGTTCCCTGTTAACCCTGAAACCAAAATACCTAGCCAGGACCCTGTAAAAAGTCTCTTCCCAGTCATTTCCTGTTGCAGCAAAAATCCTGTCGATTAATGATGATTTATCCTCCAGGCGCTCCACTGCCAGGCGACCAAGCCATTGTTGTACAAGAATCTTATCAACCTTCGCAATATCGTCCTGACATGCAATAATATACGAATTATTAACAAGTGAAAGATATTTTTCATAAACTCCCGGATCAAAATCAAGAGCAACAGTAAGTATCTCTTCCCCTTTTGAATTAAATACCTTCCTGTCATTCTCCGCTACAACATGTAAAATAACATTATCATAGGCAGGATCGGTATTATGGCCATGATGGTAATATTGTGACGCTTTTACATGCAATTCAACATTCCCTGCCCATACGGTTCCTTCCGCTAATATACGTGCGTTAAAAAAATCCGGACCTGCATCACGGTTATATTCCCCGGGATGTATAACAGTGATTTTATTCCCCTCATGATCAGCTAATCTATCTGAATAGTACAAACTGTACTTCCACACGTAATGCAGAAATTCCTCTTTCATTTCAACACGATCTTAGTAAGCAGCGATATATGTAAAGGTAAGAAATTAAAGGATCAGTAACAAAGATATGAGGCATTGGACTGAAGCTATCAATGTTGGCACGGATTTGTAATCCGTGCCATATTGTGGTCATAGCGCGGATTTGCAATCCGCGCTAGCTTAACTAACTTAAATAAGACCCTTTTTCAAGAGGTATCCCTGCATCTCCGTCTGTATTTCCGCAGCTTTCCGGGCGGCAACACTGTCAAAGTTTTCTGTGTTATCAGCGAAAATAATCCCTCTTGAAGAATTAACAAGAAGTCCACACCTGGAGTTCATGCCGAACATCGAAATTTCTTCAAGACTGCCTCCCTGCGCACCTATGCCCGGGACAAGAAGGAAATGGTCGGGAACCAGTTTGCGAATATCCCTTATCATCTCTGATCGGGTTGCTCCGACCACATACATCATATTATTTTTATTACCCCAATTGCGCGATACATTAAGTACTCTTTCAAACAACCGCATTCCGTCTTCGCTGTGATACTGGAAATCATCGGCTCCCTTATTTGAAGTAAGAACAAGGAGAATTACCCACTTATCTTCGCAGGAAAGAAAAGGTGTCACAGAATCCTCTCCCATATAAGGAGCAACAGTCAGTGCATCACACGGCATATTTTCAAGGAAGGCCCTGGCATACATTCTGGAGGTATTTCCTATATCACCGCGTTTGGCATCGGCAATAACAAAAATATCGGGATAATTAGTCTTTATATAACTAACAGTTGCTTCCAGTGTATTCCATCCAACGGCACCATTGCACTCATAAAAAGCAACATTGGGTTTATAAGCCACGGCAAATGTATGGGTAGCATCTATGATCCTCCTGTTGAATTCAAATACTGGATCTTTTCCCTCTAAAAGTGAAGGCGGAATTTTAGCTAGTTCGGAGTCAAGTCCGATGCAGAGATAGGATTTCTTTTTTACGATGTTCTCAAATAAAGCTGACTGGTCCATTATTGAAGGTTTATAAATTGCTTTCCTTTAGCCTTTCCGCGTTTTCAGCCATCTGCAACTTATCTATTATCTCCTGTATGTCACCATCAAGTATAGCCGGCAGGTTATACACTGTGTAATTAATCCGGTGATCTGTCATTCTTCCCTGCGGATAGTTATATGTTCTGATCTTTGCTGAACGGTCTCCTGTGGACACCATTGTTTTTCTCCTGTGTGCCACACCATCGAGGTATTTCTGGTATTCAAGATTATATAATCTTGTCCTTAGTTCCTTCAGTGCCTTGTCATAGTTTTTAATCTGTGACTTCTCATCCTGGCAAGTTACTACAATACCAGTTGGTATATGAGTAAGCCTTATCGCGGAATATGTTGTATTCACTGACTGTCCTCCGGGTCCGGAAGAGCAGTATGTGTCTTTACGAATATCTTCCTGGCGGAGATCGATATCAAATTCATCAGCTTCAGGAAGAACCACAACAGTAGCAGCGGATGTATGAATCCTGCCCTGTGTTTCAGTCTGTGGTACACGCTGAACCCTGTGAACACCCGATTCATACTTCATAACTCCATACACACCTTCACCGGAAACACTGAATACAATCTCCTTGAAACCACCTGCAGTTCCTTCCGAAATATTATTAACATCGACCTTCCAGCCCCTTGTCTCGAAGTACTTGGTGTACATTCTGAAGAGGTCTCCGGCAAAGATACTTGCTTCGTCGCCACCAGTTCCGGCTCTTATCTCCATAACGGCATCCTTGTCATCCTCAGGGTCAGCAGGAATGATCAAAAGCTGAATCTCCTCCTCCATCTCCGGAATCTTCTCTGATAATTCCTCTATCTCGGCTTTAGCCATCTCACGCATCTCCTCATCCTTCTCAGCAGCAAGCATCTCCTTGGCACTTCTAAGGTTACTCAACGCCGTCTTGTAGCGCTCATAAGCCTGCACCACAGGTGTGAGTTCCTTATATTCCTTATTCAGCCTGACATACCTTTTCATATCCGAGTGGATCTCAGGCTGGGTAAGCAACTCGCTGACCTCAATGAAGCGTGTTTTTACACCTTCAAGCCTCTCAAGAATCATATTGTTTGCCATATATTGATAATTTTCAGGGTGCAAAGATAATAAGAAAAGACATTATTTTTACAAGGGCATGTATCCGGGAGAAAGGATTTTACTGTCCGGTAACAGGTGGCCGCAAATTAGTATTCGAAGGTACCGAATTCAGAACTGATTGTAAGTCCCGGTTTATCAGCTGGCTCGCAATGACCGACAATCCTGGCATCCATACTAAATGACGAAGCAATACTTATTATTTCCGCGGCTCTCTTTTCATCAGTATATATCTCAAACCTGTGACCCATGTTAAATACCCTGTACATCTCTTCCCATGGTGTTTCCGATTGTTCATGAATAATCCGGAACAACGCGGGTAAGTGAAACATATTATCCTTTATTACATGAAGTCCATCAACAAAATGCATGATTTTAGTCTGGCCACCTCCAGAACAATGTATCATACCATGTATTTCATTCCTCATAGTCTCGAGAACCGTCTTTATTACAGGGGCATATGTTCTTGTCGGGGAAAGAATCATTTTACCTGCATCGGTACCTATTTCATCAACAGGGTCGGTAAGCTTCAGGCTGCCAGCATAAATAAGATCATAAGGAAGTTCAGTATCAAGACTCTCAGGATACCTCGATGCAAGATACGGCGAGAAGACATCATGTCGGGCTGAGGTAAGACCATTACTACCCATCCCGCTGTTATATTCCTTCTCGTATGTTGTTTTACCAAATGAAGCAAGACCAACAATAACATCACCTGGTTTGATATTGCGGTTTGTGATAACATCCGATCTTTTCATTCTTGTTATTACAGTTGAATCGACAACAACCGACCTTACAAGATCGCCGATATCAGCAGTTTCTCCCCCTGTTAACCAGATTC
>DATFLA010000083.1:0-5378 GCA_035268305.1 Bacteroidales bacterium
AAGATAGTGCAAAGAGTGGCTGCATTGGAGTAATGCTAGTTGTAAGCAATCCGGTTGATGTTCTTACATGGGTTGCACTTAAGCGTTCCGGCTGGGACAGAAACAGGGTTATCGGATCAGGCACGGTGCTGGACAGCGCACGGTTCAGGCATTTTCTGAGCAGGCATTGTGGTGTGGATGTTCATAATGTTCATGCCTATTTTCTGGGTGAACATGGTGACAGTGAATTTGCAGCCTGGTCAATGACACATGTTGCCGGTATTAAGATCGATGACTATTGTCCTGTCTGCGGTAACTGCACAAACTGGCAGGAAGAGCGCAGGCAGATTGAGCAGCATGTAAGACATTCCGCATACCATATCATCGACTCAAAGGGATTTACCCAGTTTGCTGTTGGGCTGGCTCTGGTAAGGATTACAGGTGCTATACTTAGGAGCCAGCACAGTGTACTTTCCGTATCAACTTATGTTGACGGTGAATTCGGTATCAGGGATGTTTGCCTGAGCCTGCCGTGTGTTGTTTCACACGGCGGTATAAGTAAAATACTTATCAGTCCATTGACAGACGACGAGAGGGCGTCACTGACAAATTCAGCAAATATCCTCAGGGAAGCAATTGATTCGCTGGAAGACTGATAGCTGGAAAATATCAGATTATCATCGGGCGGGTCAGAAGTTAATCCTTATATTTCCGAAAATTTCCCTTACAGGTCCGGGCTGGTATGAATTGCCGTCCGGATCAGGTTCTGTAAAAGCTATATATCTTGTTCCTGCAAGGTTCCTGACATAGATACTGCATTCCCCTCTAACATCTTTTATCTTCCAGGAATATGCCATACGGGCATGAAAAAGGTTAAAACCATCCTGCCAGTTCTGGTAAATAGCCGGATCGAGTTCACCACTATACGCTTTTGAGTCAGTATAAATAGCCCATTTTGACTGATATTCAGAAGAGATGCTCAGCGTGAGTCTCTTTGTTAGTGAGTAATCAAGCTCTGCATAAAGCTGGTTTCTTGGTGAATTGGGCAGCCATTGACCGGCTGCAGGCGGAGTGGTAAGAACATAAACAGGATCCGTATATACCGGGTCGATCTGTGAAGAAGTATACGTGTAATCAGCGAATGTATAGGCCGTCTGCAGTCTCAGGTCAGGCAGTATATCATATGAAAGAAATACTTCAAGCCCGTACCTTCGGCTGTTGCCTGCATTACCATAGAATACTTCCTGGTTGCCCCTCCCCGACTGTTTAAAGCGAAAGAAATCATTTTTTGTGTTCATCACAAAACCCGTGATATCGTAAAAAAATACTCCGGCTATATCTCCCCTGATACCAATCTCAGTGGAATTTGATGTTGAAGGAACAAGGTGAGTATTGAATCCGTTATACCCAACAGGATTGCTCGCGAGTTCTTCAGTTGAAGGCGGCATAAAGCCCTGGCTCCAGTTTACATATAATGTAAATGACGGGCTGAATGAATAATTGACACCAAGACGTGCCGATGTCTTGTTGAAATTTTTTGCTGTCATGGCAGTATCTGCTGACATCATTTTATCTGTAAGCTTATTGTTCATGGCATCATAACGAAGACTTCCGATCAGGTTAAAATCGCCCACATTCAATTCATATAATGCAAATGCTCCTGTACTGCTTTGGGAAATGATCTGGTTTGCAAGGAGGACATCTGTTTCAATATTTGTTTCATCAAGGCTTTCCACCCTGAGCGGATCGGCAGCACTCTGAAGTTTATACATCTTTGTATGCTGCCATTTAATATCAGTACCCAGGCTTATCACATTATTAAGACTGCCGGTACCGAAATGAATATTATATTGAGCACTGATACCAGGGAATGTGATGTCGCGGTATTCAGCTGCCTTATTACTTGTTTCCTTGTACTGCCATGTCCTCAGGAATGTTGTCAGTTCTATATCGTGAATGTCATTGAAACTGTACATGCCATGAAGTCCTATGGTGGTGCGGTTAGTTTTCTGGTATTCATTAAAGGGACGGGCATCAGGATTAGCCTGCCTCGGATTATCAAGCTGTTCGAGGTTAAGCCCTTCAGGATTCTGCTGGAAATAGTCAGTGTGCGAAATGATCTGGGTTATCTTCAGCTTTTCAGACGGGTGAAAGTTAACCTTCTCATAAAGGTTGTTTGCCCAGAATGCCTGGTGATCGCGGTAACCGGCTCCATCAGTCCTGGAATAACTCATCCTGTAATTTGTTACCCCGCTGGTACCACCGAGCTGAACAAGTTCTTTTGTGAACCCATTTGATCCTATAGTCTGGTTGACTTCTCCTCCTATGGGTTTTGTACCTCCGTCCATGGTACTAATATTGATAACTCCTGCAGCGCCGCCACCACCATAGAGGCTGGCAGCAGGTCCTCTCATTACCTCTATCTTATCAACTGTTGCCCAGTCTACGTCGTAAAGATCCGGTGCAAATCCCGACGGATCATTTACAGGAATACCATCCAGCAGTACCCCAATCCCTCTTATACCACGCTCAGTGAGGATGCCCTGGCCACGTATGCTGACATGTACTCTTTCACCGTCATGCTGGTTGTCTATCCTCACACCGGGTGTCAGCCTTAAGGCTTCATCAATACCGATTGTTTTTGGCATTGATGAGAGTTCTGCCGGCGTTACTATGGATACAGAACCTGGATTATTCTTAAGCAAAACAGGCAGCCTGTTTGCTGTGATTGTAACATCTTCAAGTTTTATTATCTTAAGCGAATCAGACAGTCCAAACTGAGCACAAAGTAAGTTTGTCGCAAATAAGATTACGCTGATAAATGAGAGTATCTTTTTCATCATTAATTAGTTATAGATTTATTTTACAAAGAACAACATTAATTTCTTCCTTTCATTTTATGTCCATAATGCATGTTGTTCATTTTTAATTATATATTATCATTAAAATTTCATAATTATTTTATACCGGATAACTGTTCAACGGGGTATTGTAAACCAAGCCTCCTGTAATTATTAGGCGCCAGTGTATTATATTGGATCATTTCAATTGCTGTGCTTTTTTTTAAACTGTTCACAAAAGAGAAAATTGAGTTAAGATTTTCCGGAGTATCTGTTATACCTGGTATCAATGGAATCCTTACAATAACTTTTTTCCCCATGCTTAACAGATACCTGAAATTTTCAAGTATTATTTCATTTGATACGCCTGTATATTTCATATGTTCCTCATTATCATAAATTTTTATGTCGGTCATGAAAACTCCTGTTACTCCTGCAAACCTGTCAAGGATCTCACGATCGCAAAAGAGCGAGGTCTCAACAGCTGTATTAATACCCATATTAATGCAGGCTTCAAGCAATGAATATGAAAAATCCGGTTGAAACAATGGCTCCCCACCGGACAAAGTGACTCCTCCCCCCGACTCATTATAGTATATTATGTCTCTTAAAATCTCCGACATTAATTCAGCAACAGTAACTTTTTTCCCTGTATATTGAAGTGCTTCAGAAGGACATACTTCAATACATTTGCCTGTAAGCTTGCAGGATGTCCTGTTGATCAGAATTTTTTCCTTTAATCTTCCTGAAAGCGATAAAACATTTTCTGGGCAGGCTTCGACACATGTTCCGCAGGAGATACAGCCGGCATCATTATGCCAGATTGTTACCGAACTGCTGATACCCTCCGGACTGTGACACCAGATACAGTTAAGCGGGCATCCTTTCAGGAAAACTGTTGTGCGTATTCCCGGTCCGTCGTGTATTGAAAAACGCCTGACTTTAAAAATAGTTCCTTCCATTTCATTTGTCTTCGCCATGAGTAGTCCTTTCGATTATTTCATCCTGCAGATCTTCTGCAAGTTCAGTAAAATAAGCTGTGTATCCGGCAACCCTGATAGTAAGTCCCCGGTATGAATCCGGATCATTTTGTGCTTTAATAAGATCATCTGAGGTAACAACATTAAACTGTACATGGTGAACAGGTAAAAATGCAAAAGACCTGAGCAGCGATGTGAATTTTTGCCTGTCCTCTTCACTACTGAAAACGGATGGCAGAAATTTCATATTAAGAAGCGTTCCGTTAGATGCTCTTATTGATGGTATCCTGGAAACAGAATTCAGAGCCGCAGTAGGCCCCTTCTTATCGCGGCCATATACAGGAGACAATCCTCCGTCTGCAAGGGGCTGGCCGGATAGTCTTCCGTCGGGGGTTGCTCCTACATTACTGCCCATAGGCACATGAGCTGAGACTGTATAGAGTCCCATCTGGTAGTTGCCGCCCCTGTAGTTACTATATTCTTTCAGCTTATCAGCAAAATAGCTGATCCATTTGGCTCCTGCATCATCCACCCATTCTATATCGTTACCATACTTGGGTACCCTGTTTATACAATACTGCCTTAATGTTTCATATCCCGAGAAATTGTTAAGGATGGCATCCAGCATGGTTTTTTTTTCAACAGCACCGTCTTCAAAAATTGCTTTTTGAATCACTGCAAGGCAGTCAGCTACATTAGCCGGCTGAATTGCCTGTATGCCCGAGTAATTATACAAGGCTCCTCCTGCTGTAACATCCTTACCTTCTCTGATGCAATCATTAACGACAGATGAAAGGAAAGGAGAAGGCAGGTGCTGCTGGTGACATTTTTCAACTACTTCGCAGGCTTTTATCATTCTGGCTGTAAAATGATCCATCTGTTTAGCAAAACGGGATTCAAAGTCAGAATATGTTTCAATGTCAGACAAGTAACCTGTGGCAGGTCCTGTCTGATCTCCGGAAACAATACATTTTCCGTCGTTTAGTGTCAGCTCAAGTACCTTAACCATATTGAACATTGCAGCATCGCTCCAGCCGAGAAAATTACCCTGCGTACTCAGTTCCACACACCCGACAAGAACATAATCAAGGGCATCATCTTTACTGATACCTGCGGATCGTAATGAAGGAACAATGCTTTCGTCATTAACAATCTGTGGCATACCTGTGCCAAGTCCTATTATTCTGCTGCATTCGTCAAGAAAAAGTAAGGGGGACCCTTTATGAATCCTAGCTGTAAGGTTAGGCTGCGGCAGTCTTGTGTGCTCATGAGCTTTCAGCACAAGATATGTAAGTAAATTTGTGCCATCAGTTCCGTCAGTTGCCTGCCCTCCCACTGTAACATTGAATCCCGTGGGAAATCCCGCAAAATATCTGGCACTATGCGAATTACGCATATAAACAATCTGGTTGAACTTAATAAAAAGAGCGTCAAGCAGCTCAACAGCCTCATGAAGCCCCAGCCTGTAAGAGTTAAGATCCGATTGAAGATATGTATACAGGTACTGATCGAGGCGCCCCGGAGAAAAGGAAGAAGCATTTGATTCCATTTGCAGTATCACCAAGAGGAACCAGATTGC
>DATFLA010000084.1:0-3388 GCA_035268305.1 Bacteroidales bacterium
ATTCCAGTAGGCCTTTTTTATCCAGTTCCAACAGATGCTACTCAGGCAATAAAATTCGGTACAAAATGGCAGCAGAGCCTCGGCTTGAGTTTATACCAGCCACTTATAGACAGAACAGTAAAGACAAGACTCGCCGGAAGCCGCATTAATGAGAAAATTGAGAACAATAACCTTGTTTCAGCTGAAGAGGATCTTAAATACGAGGTAATAAACAGTTACCTCCTGATCTGGCTTAAAGAGCAGCAGTTAAATGTTTCTGCACTTGACTCTGCCGGTACATTTGCAACATTACAACTCTTAAAGGCAGGTTATGA
The DNA here is from genome assembly GCA_035268305.1 of Bacteroidales bacterium. GTDB lineage: Bacteria > Bacteroidota > Bacteroidia > Bacteroidales > VadinHA17 > LD21. Next base: position 315 of record DATFLA010000084.1, read on the forward strand.
CGACGGAAAGGTATATGAAACGGATCTCAATACTGCCAGGATCAATCATAATAAGGCATTGTCATTATTCAGGGAGTCGTATTCAGCCCTTTTGAAGGAAAAGATCTACATGAGTTTCCTTACCGGGATACAGCTTGAGAGCTTACTCACAGATGAATATGACTTTACCCCCTTTGAAAATGACAGCCTTTTCTCTGTTTCGTCCGGTCCATATTTCGATTCTATTCCATCGCTTACTGAGATCCGTCTTAACAGTAAGCTTACGGAAAATAAAATAAGATCGGAGAGGGCTACACATATGCCAAAGGCCGGTATTGAAGGATTTGTCGGGACAAACCAGTATACTCAGCAATTTAAGCCGACAGGCAGTGCCGGCTGGTATGGAAGCAGTTACGTGGGCTTATCTCTGAAAATGCCCATAATATCAGGCAGCGGATCTGCAAGCAGGATAAAACAACTCCGGCTTCAGAAGGAAAGTCTTGAGTACAGGCTTAAGGACCGGAAAGCTGATATAACCAGTCAGAACCTTAAGCTGAAAGGGGATATCGAATCTCTCGAAGAACAGGCGGAGCTTGCCGGTTGTAACGAGGACCTTCTGAAAAGAAACCTTGCCATATACAGAGACAGACTTTCCAAAGGCCTGATAAGGACATATGACCTGCTTAATTCGGAAACAGATTTCCGGGAAGCTGTTATTGAGGCTGAAAAGTTAAGGACAAACCTCTACCTGAAAAAGCTTGAATTAATTCGTAATTCAGGTATGCTGGGATTCTTTCTTCAGAAGTTAAAGTAGTTGCCGTATATTAAAGCCAGTATTTCATACCAGCCGACACCAATAACCAGCACGATTGTTTAATAACAAACTAATGTTTAATGTGCTAAGGATCACTATACAATGTTGTTTTATTGAAGTAAATTGTTTGATAAAAAACTTTTTTTTCGTAGTTTTGATTCAAAGTTTGAGCTACTGAATCTGTAATTAACTGAAAGACTATATTTTATTGGGGGTATTCCTTCCTTTGTGCGATGGAATTAAATTGGTATCGGAATGGTTGACCAGTTTATTAATTTTCAATTCTTAAGGGATGAAATCTGTCGATTCCTATATAACAAGCAGAGCCAGCCTGGCAGAAAATATTTTTACACTGGCCGGGATTATGGTACTAATATCAGGCCTGCTTGTAGTATTTGGCTGGCAGAATAATATAGCATATTTAGAAACATTCCGTTTTGGTCCGGTTCCAATGAAAGCCAACCTGGGGGCCGGTTTCTTTTTTATAGGATTAAACATTATTCTTCTCAGGTTCAGAAATAAACGGATACTTCTCTTTGCAAGGATCATTTCTGTACTTATAAGTGTTGTGGGGTTTATTACTGTCATGGAATTTATCTTTGGCATAGAACATGGCTTTGATGAGTTGCTCTTTCGCAGGACATTTCTTGCAGGTGATTATACCGGATCGACACGCATGGCATTAAATGCAGCTATTAGCCTGGTGTTTAGCGGAGTGGTCCTTTATTATATTGCTGTTCCGGAGATAAAACATTCATTTTTCATAATTTTCTCCCTTGTTTTTACATTCTCCATAAGCCTGCTGGGATTCCTGGGTTTCATGCTTGGCATGGCCTCATTCACCGGTACCACAGGGTACAGGGATATGGCTGTACTTGCAACAGTTTTGTTTATGCTGGTTTCGGGTGCAGAGACAGTTGTTATTCTGGGCAGAGGTAAAATAAAACCTTCAACAGAACATAAGCTATTTGCCGGCCTGGTTCTGGTTGGAACCGCTACGATTTTTCTTACTCTTTTGTCTTTGTCAGGTTTTATGTCTGTTCGTAAGGTGAGCAATAATGTCGTGGCAACCCAGGAAATAAAAAACAATATAAATGAAATACTGGGAGAGGTTATTGATGTGGAAACAGGAGTAAGGGGGTACCTTATAAGCGGGGACAGAAGATACCTTGAACCAATGACAAATGCACTGCCAAAGATCGACAACAGCCTCGATACTTTGCATTTTTACATTGAGAATAATCAATTACAGCATCTGTATTTTCATCGCTTACAAGCCTTTGTTCTGAACAGGGTGGACCATGCTGACTCTCTCGTCAGAATATTTGATACCAGGGGCAGGGACTCAGCTGTTGCATATTTCATGTCGGGGCGAGGGAAGGTGGTAACCGACAGGATAAGGTCAATGATCGATTCATTACGAACTGAAGAGAACAGGCAGCTTTTTAACACTAATGCTACAGAATCAAAGCATTCTAACCAGGCTCAGATGATTGCCTATATTAATCTGCCACTGCTTCTGTTGTTGCTTATCATTATATTTATTTTCATTCGCCGTAATATTGACCAGCGTAGAAAAGCACTGGATGAGGTAACAGTACTTAATGACAGGCTTGAGTCCCGTGTGAAGGAACGAACTGCATCATTATCAAGGAATGAGGAAAGGTTTCGTTCCACACTCGATAATATGCTGGAAGGATGCCAGATAATCAGCTATGATTATAAATACCTTTATGCTAACAGGGAGGTTGAAAAACAGGCAAGAAATACTGTTTCCGGTTTACTTGGAAAATCGATGACTGAGATATACCCGGGCATAGAAAACACTGAGATGTTCGGTAACCTGAAGCGGTGCATGGAGAAAAGACAACAGCATCTTATGCTTAATGAGTTTACTTATCCGGACGGATCCACTGGATGGTTCGAACTTAATATGCAGCCGGTACCGGAGGGACTTGTGATTTTCTCACAGGATATAACAGCAAAGAAGATGGCTGAAAACTCGTTAAAGGAAAGTGAAGAAAAATTCCGTTCTATAACTGAGAATTCGGCTGATGCAATATTTATTACCGACTATAACGGCAAATATCTCTTTGTGAATAAAGAATCTGAAAAACTACTGGGGTACAGTCAGCAGGAGATTCTTTCCATGACTATTGCCAATCTATCACCTGCGGGCATGGAGAAAGATCATATTATGGCCTTCAGTAAAGTACTTGAAAAAGGGAAATTCAGAACAGAAATCGGCCTGCTGACAAAAGATGGCAGAACAGTATATACC
>DATFLA010000085.1:0-5052 GCA_035268305.1 Bacteroidales bacterium
CGTAAAAAGGGCGAAGCAATAAGTATCAACACCATAACAATATAACCTATAAAGGCTGCCGGCCATGAGGGATTGAAACCCAGTGCCAGCATAGCGACATAGAGATGCACAATTCCCAGAATCTCAATTCCTACTGAGAAAAGAAGTGCAATCCATAACTGTTTCCTGTTTACATCCTGGCTTATCATCTCATCAAGTGTCTCTGCCACAACAGGTCGTATTTTTGACAGCCATGTGTAGGCTATGCCTTTTTTTGTGACTGAATAAATAAGGATGAAGAAGATCGCAATTAGAAAAATAAGAAACAGGAATCCGAGCATCTCTGCTTTTTGAAGTTTATATGTGAACACTGCAAAACCAAAAATAGGGAAGGCCACTATCACCACCGACATGATACTGAAGAATGCATAAAAGGCAGAAGCCAGGTGTACCTGTGATTTTCCTGCTCCATGACTCTCAACCTCAGATGTGAAGAAGGCCAGTGATGAGAAACCTCCGGCAGGAAGAAATACACTTATAAAATTGCGTTTCAGGAATAACCTTAAGGCCACCTTCAGGGGAATCCTTATTCCCATTGAGAGGTAACTGTGAATATACATACGGGCCTGGAAGACAATATAAACACAGGTAAGCAGTATCCCGAGAAGTACATACCAACTGTTGCTTGAAGAAAGCTTATCGCTTATCCGCGACAGCTCAAGGTTTTCGTGCTTAATAAAGAATGCTGCCATTCCGATCAGGAATGAAGCAAAGACTATTTGCCATAAGAATTTGTTGTATAATAATTTGGAAATGAAAGATCTGGCTTTATTCATACTCTCAAGTTTCGTTTCTATTGATATGCCCGGCCATGCCAGTGGGTTCAGGGGCGTCTCCGGTCTGTAATTTACAATACTTTTTTTTAAAATTACATTGTTTCATTTTCAAACTTTCCTTACAGGGCAATGTAGCCTGGTTAATCCCGGAATTGGTACCGGCTTTTCAAATAATACAAGGGGGAAGCAGTAATGTTAAATTTTATTGTAACTTTAATTTTGCCGGACTGAGCCGGTAATTAAATTATTAACTTATGAAAAGAATTCTTTTTCTCCTGGCTCTCCTGTCTTCTGTCATTAATTCAGCAGGAGCCCAGGTCATTTTCAGAACGCCAAAAAGTACAAGGCCGGTTATGTATTCAATCTATGCCGCTCTTGATCCGGGGAGTGCAATTGTAAAAGGCAGCATGAAGACATACTGGGTCAATCAGTCTAACGATGTTGTGAACTATGTGATGATGCATCTTTATCTTAATGCCTTTCGTAATGGCAATTCAACTTTCTATAGGGAAATGGGAGATACTCCGGTGTCAGGGGGAAATAAGCCGGGCTGGATTGATATTAAAAGTCTGACAAGCCGTGATGGTAAAGATATGCTTTCATCAATGCATTTTATCTCACCTGATGATGATAATAAAGATGACAGGACAGTTGTCAGAATAGATCTGCAAGAACCTGCCAGGCCTGGAGATACTGTTTTTCTTAATATAGATTTTGTATCAAAGCTGCCATCAAGGATCATCAGAACCGGTTACAGCGGCGATTTCTTTTTTATTGCCCAGTGGTTCCCGAAATTCGGTGTTTATGAACCTGCCACCAGTTTCATGCCAGGTCGGAATTTTACTCCGACCCCGGTGTTTATGATATTTCAATAACTCTCCCTGATAATTACATAGTAGGTACCTGCGGTATGTTGATGAAGGAAACTAAAGACGGCTCAGGAAATAAAACCCTGGAATACCGAGCCGAAGATATTGTCGATTTTGCCTGGACTGCCTGGCCCGGGTATTCAGTATTTACCGATATGTGGAAGAATGTTAAGATTACCCTGCTACTTCCCGGAGACAGAAAAGACCAGGTAGACAGACAGCTGCAGGCTGTGAAAAATGCCCTTGAATATTTTTCGGCTAATGTGGGCCCATATCCATGGCCTTATGTAAATGTAGTTGATCCTCCGGCCCAGGGTTCAGGAGCCGGCGGTATGGAATATACTACTATGTTTACATCAGAATCGGCAGCAGGCATGCCATCCTTTGTGCATTTGCCTGAAATGGTCACTATACATGAATTCGGACATGCATATTTTATGGGAATACTGGAGAGTAACGAGTTTGAGGAACCATGGCTCGATGAGGGTGTTAATACGTACTGGGAAAACAGGATAGTTGATCATTATTACGGCTCATCATCCGGTATGCTTGATCTACCCTGGCTGAAAGTATCAGACTCTGAGGTCACACGTCTGAATTATGTAAGGTCAGGAAGCAGGCAGGCATCAACAAATAAACCATATTCGTGGCAGTTTCCACACGGAACATATGACATGATGTCGTATTCAAAAGCAGGTGTTGTGTTAAGAACTCTGATGGGTATAATAGGGGAGGAAACTATGAATGAAATATTCAGGGAATATTACAGGAGGTGGGCTTTTAAGCACCCTTCCGGCCAGGATCTGATTGATGTTGCTAATGAGGTTAATACAAAAATGAACGGCGATAAATTCGGCCCTGACCTAAACTGGTTCTTTTCCCAGACTCTTTTTGGAACAGGTATCTGTGATTATCGTGTATCGGCACTAATTAATAATCCCATAAGGTCATCGTCTGACAGTCTTAAGCAGAATGTAAAAAAACATAAGCCATCCTATCTTTCAGATTCGACATATAACTCAAAGGCAGAGCTTGAGAGGATCGGTGATGTAATGCTTCCCGTGGAGGTCCTGGTTCATTTCTCAGATGGTCATGAGGTTAAAGAGAAATGGAATGGTCAGAGCAGGACAAAAGACTTCAGCTATACCGGGAAATTTAAACTTGAATGGGCAAAGATTGATCCTGATTACAGGATCGCAATGGATGTAAACTATATTAATAATTCGAAAACAATTAAACCTGACAGGGTCCCTGAACGAAGGATGACAGATAAATTCATCTCTTTTTTACAGTTTTTCATGAACTTTATTTCACTTTAACAAACCTTTTTATGAAAATTCTCATTGCATTCAAATATTCGGTCCTCAGGACACTTAAAATATGGAAAGCTGTACTCCTGATATGGTTCTCATCACTTCTTACCGCAGGAATGATTGGAATACCTTTAAAAAGGGCTCTTAAAGCAGGTTTTTCAAATAGTACAATAACAGAACGTCTTGCACATGGAATCCGCCCGGAGGTGTTTTCGGACCTGGGTCCGGTGCTGAAAAGTATGATGTCATATATTTCAGGTGGATTATTGTTCGCAATTCTCGTATGGTTTCTTCTTAATGTAGTTTTTACCGGTGGACTATTTCACAGTCTCAGTAAAACTGAAAATAAATTCATGATTAGGAATTTCCTTGGTGATTCGGCGAAGAAATTCTGGTCCTTCCTTGTAATAAACATTATTATGAGTCTCATTACAGCTGTCGTTGTCTTTATCATAATTGTATTGCCTGTCAATATTATTACTTCATCTGGGACACCTGATGAAGGGGTCTTGATTAAAACAGTAAGAATTCTTGTCCTAGTCTTTCTTGTCATATTGCCATTGCTCCTTTTAGCTGCCGATTATGCCAGGGCATGGCAGGCAGCTCATTCAAAAAACGAGTGTTTCAGAGCAATTGGCTTTGGTTTCGGAAATACTTTCAGGACCTTATTTATTTCATGGACTGCAATGGTTGCGATACTTATTGTCCAGGTCCTGTTCGGCTGGCTTGTGTTGTCAATTCTGCCGGCATATATTCCCGAAAAAGGTGGAGGTGTCTTTCTTTTGTTTTTGTTATCGCAGTTCCTCTTTTTTGTAAAGATTATGCTGAAAGTATGGAGGTATGGTTCCGTAACCTCACTGATGGAACAGAAGAAGGCAAAGGCGGGCTGACAGTATCAGGACTGATAGTTGTTAATAATACTGCACTTTTTTACTCCATTTTATCTTTCGTCTTCCGGTGGAAGCGGCATTGACACCACAACCGGATCGGGCCTGATATTTACAGAGTAAGGAGGTCTGACATAGAAGTAGGCTGTAAGTGAATAATTGATAACAGCAGGCAGCCAGTGCCATAATTCTATGTCGGAATTTAATGATGATCTGAAAGGTATGGCATCAAGATCGCGGTATCTCATGTTTATTGTAAGTCCGGGGTGAAAGTTACCACTACCGCTGGGCTGCGCTATAAAAGGATGGCTGAACAGTTCTGGACGACACCATGCATACCCGTAGTAATCTTCAGTGCCGGTACCAATGCTTGAAGGGAATGACTCCCCGTCAACATATATCTTCTCATCTCCTTCACCCCACCATGCTTCAACAGTGTTATGCACTGCTACAGCATCGCCTGCATAGACACCTTTGCCTTTGATGTCGACGAAATTGATGTCGCGATGTTCCCCGGTGCCCCCGGTATATTGCGAACCGGCTGTTTTAATATTGTGATACTCGTGCCAAGTGGCTCCAAAATACAAAGAGGTGTTGTCCCATCTGTAATCCTGCAATGTAACTGCAAGTCTTGCTTTTACCGGACTTTTGCCATAATTGATAAGTGAAAGTGTGCAGTTTTTCCGGAAAGGCATAAGCCAGAAGGATTCCATTGTCATGCTTGTATCAACCCTGCTTTCCCATGTGGCTGATGATGTTTTTTTATATGCTGTCCCGAAGAAATCACCGGCAGGGACCCATACAGTATTCAGACCGTCAAACGATATCTTAAGTACCGTGGATCGCATTGCATCACCAGCATCATCACTGTCCATGCTTAGTTTTATATGGCAGACAGCTCCATTCCTTTTATCAATACTCAGAGAAGATGAATCGGTGCCGGCAAGTGAGAAGTTCTTATTGCTCGTTTCAGTGTTATTGTTCACGGCAGATTGTCCGGCATCATTCAGTATCTCATTTGTCTTCATGATGAGAGCATCTTCTTGCCTGAGTTCTTTCATGCTGAATGACCTTACTCTGGTCCCTTTTTCATATGTACGGTAACAAATATTATAATAGATACTTGGCTTTCTTGAATCAGCCGTGATTTGTATGGAATCGCACTGGT
>DATFLA010000086.1:0-2131 GCA_035268305.1 Bacteroidales bacterium
CGCATGGAAGTTACTTTCATTGCTTCATACGCGAGATCAGCATCAAATCCTTTGAATCCCTTGAAAACGGCATCGGCAATTACGGGAACAGCGCTGTAACCCACCATACAATCAGTCTCATTACCCATAAGATGCCACACGGGTAACTTGCCCTGCTGTTTATAAATATTCAACATGGTATTAACAAGATCAGGAACGCGCTCCGGTTCAATAAGTGTAAAAAGAGGATGTTCAGCCCTGTAGGTATCCCACAAAGAAAATATGGAATAATTCACAAATCCCGGATTATGATAAACCTCTTTGTCAGTACCTCTGTAGTCACCATTATGGTCATTAAACAGAACAGGATGTGTAAAGGAGTGATAAAGAGCCGTGTAGAAAGTTCTCAAATCACTTTCATTTTCCCCTTTTACAGCAATTTTTCCCAGTTCCTTATTCCATTTGTCCTTTGCTTCAGCAACCACATTGTCAAAATTCCAGCCAGGTATTTCTGCATTGATATTTGCCAGTGCATTTTCCACACTTACCGGGGAAATACCGATTTTCAGCATTACCTCTTCATCATTTGAAGTTGAAAGATTCAGAACCCCGACAATCTTAACACCCCTGGCAGAATCGCCCGTAACAGCTTTATCATCATCGAACAGGCTGAGAGTCTCTATCGGCTTTGAGGTCCTGATCGCAAACCATAAACGTTGATCCTTTGCCCAACCGGTAGAAAACCTGTATCCTATATACGTCTGAGGATCGGTCTTTTTTAGGAATGTCTTAACCGGCTGGTCCCATCCTATGCCACTGGTAAGATTTATGGCTATATGAGCGTCTTTACTTTCAGGAAATGTATATTTATGAAAAGCCACTCTTTCCGTTGCAGTCAGTTCAACACGGATACCATACTTTTTCATTAAAACTGAATAATACCCTGCTCTGGCTGTTTCATCGTTATGAGAATACAGAGATGCATACCCTTCAAGAGGATTCTTTTCGGTTCCCGGTGACGACTTTATTTCACCTGTATAGGGAGTAACCATGACATCCCCGAGGTCCCCGATGCCGGTACCGCTGAGATGCAGCTGCGAGAAGCCTGTTACGATACTGTCGGAATAGTGATACCCGGAGCACCAGTCCCATCCTTTCACATAATTGACAGGACCTGCCTGTACTCCCCCGAACGGCACATTTGCTCCCAGGAAAACATGACCATGGTAACCTGTGCCGATAAAAGGATCGACATATTTTGTAAAATCAACAGCTTCAGTGTTAACAGCTTTCTCGTTTTTGCAGGCAGAAAATAAAATTAAAGCTGCGAGTATGAAATATAACTTCTTCATGGAATATTTTTTAAAAATCCGTATTGATCATTTGTTGACTAAAGTGTCTTTTCAAGAACTGACGGATGATCTCTGGCTACCTTAAGAATAAGTTCACCGAATATTGTGTTGGCCCATGCAAACCAGCTTCGTGTATATTTTGACGGATCATCTTTGTTGAAAGCCTCATGCATGAATCCCGTTCCGTTGTGAGTCCTCTTAAGAATTCCGAGACAGTTTGATATCTCATTTTCATCATCTGAAGTAAGAGCCTGAATAATGATACTTAGCGGCCAGATCATATCTTCTCCTTCATGAGGTCCGCCAATTCCTGCCCCTGCTTTTCCGCTGAAATGCCAGGGATTGTCAGACGACAATACAAATTTCCTTGTGTTCTGGTATAGCGGGTCTGAGGAAGAAAGACAACCCAGGTATGGAAGAGCCAGCAGACTTGGCACATTGGCATCATCCATAAACAGTTGATTACCGAAACCATCTGCTTCATACGCGATTACCCTGCCATATTTCAGATGGTCGGCTGAAGCATAACCAGTTAAAGCATTTTCGACTTCGGAAGCAAGTGAGTAACATTCACGTGCCAGCTTGCTATCGTTCTTTATCGCGGTAAACATTTCAGCCATTTGCCTGAGTGATACTACTGCAAAATAGTTTGAAGGGATCAGAAAGGGGAATATAGTGGCATCGTCCGACGGGCGGAATGATGAACAGATCAACCCAACGGGCTTAACAGGATTACCGTAACCGCCACCAGGCAGTGTATCTGTTGCTGTTGCAGTTTTTCTCCCGAAATGATATGGTCC
>DATFLA010000087.1:0-17159 GCA_035268305.1 Bacteroidales bacterium
CTTACGAAAGGATTGCTGAGCTGCCGTTCTGGGAAGAATACGGGGAACTTCTTAAATCGGATCTGGCCGATATTAGGAATATTGGCGGACGCGAAGCAGGAGCCATTACAGCAGGAAAATTTCTGGAATGTTTTGCGGAATATCCGCTTATTCACCTCGATATAGCAGGTACGGAGCTTCTTAAGAATGATGATTATTACAGGATTAAAAATGTACCTGCCTCAGGCTTAAGGTTGCTGTCCACATTCCTGAAGAGAATGGCAGAAGGTTATAGCGAACTCAAATAGTTATTTATGGAAAAGAAAACAATATTAGCAGGTATTTCTCATGGAGATATTAACGGGATAGGTTATGAGGTAATCCTTAAGACACTTAGTGATCCTATGATTAACGATATATGTACCCCCATCGTTTACGGCTCGCCTAAAGTGGCGGCATATCATCGTAAGGCGCTGAATATTTCCAATTTCAGTTTTAATAATATCCGAACTCCGGAAGAGGCGCATCCGAAAAAGGCAAACATGATCAATTGCCTCGACGATAATGTCAGGGTGGAACTGGGTAAATCCACACAACATGGAGGAGAAGCTGCACTCATCTCAATTGAGCGGGCACTCGACGATCTTAAGGCTGGTAAACTCGATGTCCTCATTACAGCTCCTATCGATAAGCATAACATACAGTCTGATAGATTTCATTTCAAAGGTCATACCGATTATCTTAAATCGGTAGCCGGAGCCGATGAGGCTCTGATGTTTATGGTAAGCGATTCACTCAGGATCGGTATAGCCACAGATCATGTTCCCCTGAAAAAAGTGTCGGAGCTTATTACGGTTGAGACACTGATGACAAAGATCAGGCTTATGAATAAATCGCTTGTTTATGATTTTGGCATAAGGAAACCCCGGATAGCTGTTCTGGGTCTGAATCCTCATGCAGGTGATAACTCACTTATTGGAAATGAAGAAGCAGAGATGATAATACCTGCTGTTAAGCTGGCACAGGAAGAAGGTATCCTGGCATTCGGTCCTTTCCCTTCTGATGGCTTTTTCGGAGCAGGGTCATTTACTAAATATGATGGCATCCTTGCCATGTACCACGACCAGGGGCTCATACCATTTAAAGCCCTGTCATTCGATTCAGGCGTTAATTTCACAGCCGGGTTGCCATTCATAAGGACATCCCCTGTACACGGAACTGCTTTTTCTATTGCAGGGAAGGGAGAAGCTTCGGAAAACTCATTCAGGCATTCAATATACCTGGCCTGCGATATCTTCAGGAACAGGAATATGTATTCGGAAATTACGGCTAATCCTCTCAGCCACCAGGATATAGAGATACATAATGACCGTATGGATGAACTTCCTCCTGAGATATTTAATGCCGAATAAAAACTATGATTGATTACATAAAAGGAGTAATAACACTAATAACACCTACTTACCTGATTGTTGAAACAGGAGGTATTGGGTACCTTGTTAATATTTCACTTACTACTTTTTCGCGGCTTGAAAAGGAAAAGGAATATAAAATACTGATCCATGAAGTGATCAGGGAAGATGCCCACCAGCTTTTCGGATTTGCTGATCATAAAGAAAGAGATATTTTCAGATTATTGATATCAGTCAACGGTGTCGGAGCAAATACCGCAAGAATGATGCTCTCATCTCTCTCACCCGAAGAAACGGAGAAAGCTATATCATTCTCTGAGGTGAATATCCTTAAGGGCATAAAAGGAATAGGACTGAAGACCGCCCAGAGGATAATAGTTGACCTTAAGGACAAGATAGGCAGACATGCAGGAGACGATGAAATATTTGCCTTCACAGACAATACTATTCGTGAAGAAGCGTTATCAGCTTTAGTAATGCTTGGATTTGCCAAAAGCGCAGTCACAAAAGTCCTTGACAAGATTATCAGAGAAGAGAAAAACCTGACAGTGGAGGACTTAATAAAGAGAGCGCTTAATAACTTGTAATTCTGAACAGACGCCGTATTGGGATCAGAGATATCATATAAAAATCTTCTGGTGGTTTCGTGTCTTGTGCTGTTGGTTTCATTTACCTTAATTTCCAATGAAGCAAACGGCCAGGTTGCGTTGCAAAGAAGCAGTGTCGCCGATACTACATCCAAATCCATCCTGCAGCTTAAGGATGATACAGGAATTCCCTGGGAACAAAAAAAGCAATCTCCTCTTTTCCTCAATCAACCCTCAAATATCAAATCATCTGTCCTTTATGATCCGGAAAAGAACGAATATGTTATTTATGAAAAGGTAGGAAGCTTCGATTACCGGACACCGGTCCATATGACCCCTGAAGAGTTTCGTAAGTATGAATATGAAAAGGCTATGAGGGAATACTGGGACTCACGTATTTCCGGGAAAGAGTCGGGGTTCAGGTCGACACTTATACCTCAGATTGAGGTAGGGGGTGAGGCTTTTGACAAGATATTTGGCAGTAATACTATAAATATTATTCCTCAGGGATCAGCAGAGCTTATTTTCGGCATTAATATTTCACATACAGAGAACCCTACCCTGTCTGAAAAACTGCGTACGATACCCACATTCGATTTCAAGGAAAAGATACAAATGAATGTCACCGGTACTATTGGGGACAAGATGCAGCTTGGTGTCAACTATAATACAGATGCGATGTTCGATTTTGAGAACCGCACCAAACTGGAGTATTCCGGGAAAGAAGATGAGATTCTTAAGAAAGTTGAGGCAGGTGATGTCACCCTGCCTCTTACCGGTACACTTATTACCGGCAGCTACAGCCTTTTCGGGCTGAAAACTGAGATGCAGTTCGGTAAGCTGACTGTTACAACAGTTTTGTCGCAGCAGAAAGGCCAGTCGTCGGTTATTGATGTAAAAGGTGGTGCCCAGCTCACGGATTTCGAAATCGATGCTGATGATTATGAGGCTAACAGGCACTTCTTTCTATCCCAGTTCTTTCGTGATAACTACGACGCCTCGCTAAAGAACCTGCCTGTTGTCAGTTCCGGAATAAATATCCAGCGGATTGAAGTGTGGGTTACTAATAAGACTAACCGTTTTGAAGAGGGCAGTAACAGGAATATTGTAGCTTTTATGGACCTTGGGGAGAACAATAATCATATTTACAATAGTATACCGGCTTTCCAGGTCGCCCCGGGAGCTTTGATATATCCCGATAATAATGCCAACAGGATGTACCAGGCTCTAACCACTTCTTATGGTATGATACGTGATGTGAACCAGGTTACTAATGCTTTTTCTCCCCTTTATCCCGATTTCCAGATTGGTCGGGATTTTGAAAAGATAGAAAATGCCAGGAAGCTCGACGAAAGAGAATATACTGTTAATACACAACTGGGATATATATCCCTTAATACAGCATTAAATACCGATGAGGTGCTGGCAGTGGCTTATGAATATACTTATAACGGACAGGTTTATAAGGTAGGGGAGTTTTCAACCGATGGTATCACGGCACCCCAGACTCTTATCCTGAAGCTGCTTAAGGGCACCACGCTGAGCCCAAAACTTCCGACATGGCAGCTCATGATGAAGAACATCTATTCCCTTGGTTCAGGGAAACTTGATTCTAAAGATTTCGTCCTGAATGTCCTCTATATGGATGACAAGACAGGCAACTCAATAAATTACCTCCCTGAAGGCAAGTTATCCAAGCAAATACTACTTCAGGTTATGGGACTCGACAACCTTAACTCTCAGCTCGACAGGCAGCCGGATGGTTTCTTTGACTTTATTGACGGTGTGACTGTGATGGTGGACAGGGGCAAAATTGTCTTCCCGGAGGTGGAGCCTTTCGGTAGCCACCTTCGTGAAAAGATAGGTGACCCGGCCCTTGCAAGCAAGTATGTCTTCCAGGAGCTCTACGACTCCACCCAGACAGTTGCACAACAGATGGCGGAGAAAAACAAATTCAAGCTGGCAGGTCAGTATTCTTCCGAGTCGGGATCGGAGATAAGGCTGAATGCCACAAACATCCCGCAGGGATCTGTCAAGGTCACTGCGGGAGGAGTCCCTCTTACAGAAAACCTGGACTATACGGTCGATTATAACATGGGTACTGTAAGGATCATTAACAGCGCCCTGATAGAGTCACAGACCCCTATACAGGTATCTCTTGAGAATAACCAGTTCTTCGGGTTTCAGACCAAGACACTTGTGGGTACTCATCTCGATTATAAATTCTCCGATAATTTTGATGTCGGCGCAACAATATTACATCTCAATGAGAGGCCCTATACCCAGAAAGTCAATTATGGGGAGGAACCTATATCCAACACTATATGGGGACTGAATACCTCTTATAAGTCACAGTCGCAGCTCCTTACCAATATGATCGACAAGCTGCCTTTCCTTCATACAAAAACACCCTCAACAATATCATTTTTCGGTGAATTTGCGAATCTTATCCCCGGTCATTCAAAGGCAATAACCGGGGCAGGCAACTCTTATATCGACGACTTTGAGTCGAGCGAGATACCACTCGACCTGAAGGCTTTTAATGCGTGGTCCATATCCAGTGTTCCGCAGGGTCAGGACAGGCTGTTCCCGGAGGCAAGGTTCAATGATGATCCAGTAAGCGGTTATAACAGGGCCAAACTCGCCTGGTATGTTATCGATCCTCTGTTCCTGAGAAACGGATCCTCAACACCTTCATACATAAGGAATAATCCTGATTTCCAGTCGAGCCATTTTGTAAGGGAGATATATGAAAACGAGATTTTCCCGTACAAAGAGAGTGCAAGTGGTATTCCAACCGCCATAGCAGTACTTAACCTTGCCTATTACCCTTCAGAGAAAGGACCATATAACTATGATACCGATCCGGGAACCTATTCCGCAGGTATGAATCAGGACGGACAACTCAATGATCCTAAATCGAGATGGGGAGGTATAATGAGGGAAGTGCTTACAAGCGATTTCGAAAGTGCCAACATACAGTATGTGGAGTTCTGGCTGATGGACCCCTTCGTTGATAATAACGATGCAGAAGGGGGAGATCTGTATTTCGACCTTGGTAACATCTCGGAAGATATACTGCGCGATTCCAGGAAAAGCTTTGAGAATGGGCTCCCCGGTTCTCCCGATGTGAAAAATGTTGATACAACAGCGTGGGGGAGAGTACCCACGGTACAGGCTGTCGTCAATGCATTCGATAATGCCCCCGAATCACGACTCTACCAGGATGTCGGACTGGACGGTCTTAGAGACCCGGATGAAGATACCTTTTTCAAGGATTATCTTCAGAAGTCGATGATGATAACAAACGCTGCTGCCTATACAAAGATACAGGAGGATCCGTCGGGAGATGATTTTCACTATTTCAGGGGATCCGATTATGATTCCCAGCAACTGGGAATACTCGACAGGTACAAGAACTATAATGGGGAAGAAGGCAACTCACCGACTTCCGAAATGTCGAAAGAATCGTATCCCACATCCGGATCGACCCTCCCCGACATGGAAGATATTAACAGGGATAATACTCTGAGTGAAACGGAAAGCTATTACCAGTATAAGGTAAGCCTTCGTCCTTCGGATATAAGGGTGGGATCAAATTATGTTGTGGATGAAATAGAGTATGACGCCACTTTTGCCAATGGCAAGAAATCGAAAGTTAAATGGTACCAGTTCAGGATACCTATCACCGATTACCAGAAAGTGGTTGGTACAATAAAGGATTTCAAGTCGATAAGGTTCATGAGGATGTTCCTGAAGGATTTCAGCCAACCCGTTATTCTGAGATTTGCTGAACTGAATCTTGTAAGGGCTGAATGGAGAAAGTATAATCTCTCTTTTATGGAGGGAGGTGAAAGGATAACAATACCTGAACCTACCGACGGGAGTTTTGAAATCAGTTCGGTAAGCATTGAAGAGAACTCCGGTAAGGAACCTGTTAATTATGTGCTGCCTCCCGGATTTACAAGGGTGACAGATCCTCAGAACCCGCAACTCAGGCAGCTAAATGAACAGTCGATGGTACTGAAGGTTGAGGACCTGGCTGATGGTGATGCAAGAGCAGCCTACAGGACTGTAGATCTCGATATGCGTCAATATCGCAAGTTGCGTATGGAGGTTCACGCTGAGGCACTTATTGGCCATTCGCTGAGAGACGATGAGCTCACCGCATTTATTAGGCTTGGCTCCGATTATAAGGGTAATTTCTATGAATATGAATTACCCCTGAAGCTTACTCCACCAGGCCATTATGATAATAACTCCGACGCCGACAGGGAAATTGTCTGGCCTGCGGCTAACAGCTTCGATATTGATCTCTCGCTGCTTCAGGAAGCAAAAAAAGCACGTAACAGTGAAATGCTTAAACCCGGGTCAACTTTAAGCATCTCTGATGTGTATGTTTACACAAAAGGTGATGCCAGGATATCTATATCCGGTAACCCTAACCTCAGCAATGTAAGGGTGATAATGGTAGGTGTCAGGAACCCTATAAGGACAAGGAACCGGAGTACGGATGACGGAGCTCCGAAATTCGGAGAAGTCTGGGTAAACGAACTGCGTCTTAATGATTTTATTGAAAACGGGGGCTGGGCCGCTAATGCACATCTGCAGGCACACCTGGCCGACCTGGGTACCATTGATATGGTTGGCCAGACAAGTACCCCGGGCTGGGGCAGCATAGACAAGAGTGTCAATGACAGGAGCAAGGAACAGACTGTCAATTATGATATCTCATCAAATATAGAACTTGGTAAGTTCTTCCCTGAGAAGATAGGGGTAAGGCTACCCGTATATGTAGGCTATTCTGAAAGCAGGATACGTCCGCAGTATAATCCGCTCGATCCGGATATTCCACTAAAAGATGCCCTTAATGCTGCCGGGAGCAAGGCTGCAAGAGACTCAATAAAGGCTATCTCCGAAGATTACGCCAGGAGAAAGACAATTACTGTAAGTAATGCCGGTATTACAAAGAGGGGGGAAAGACCACATGCCTGGGACCTTGCCAATTTCAGCCTCAACTATACATATAATGAAACATACAAGAGTAATATAAATACCGAGATAGACCTGGAAAAGAACTACAGGGGCGGTATAAACTACGATTTCCAGGCACAGCCCGCTAACGTAACGCCTTTTAAGAAAGTTCGTTTCCTTAACTCCCCTGTCCTGAAGATTATTAAAGACTTTAATTTCTATGTCTTCCCCAAAAGCCTTTCCTTCAGAACAGATTTGAGTCGCGATTATAATGAGATAAAGACCAGGAACATAGATAATCCGTACCTGTTGATTGAGCCATCATTCAGGAAAGATTTTGAATGGACAAGGATATACGATTTTAAATATGATATCACCCGTCAGCTTAAATTCGATTTTACTGCAACAAACCTGGCAAGGATAGATGAACCCAACGGGGGAGTAGATAAACACAGATATGCAACTACCTATGATTCCTGGCGCGATTCGGTGCTGACCAACCTTAAGAATTTCGGAAGGACAACAGATTATAACCATTTCTTTAATGTCACTTATACAATTCCGGTCAATAAGCTTCCACTCCTTTCATGGATTAATGCAAATGCCCGTTATTCCGGCGACTATACCTGGCTGGCCGGGCCACTCTACCCTGACAGTCTGAATATTAACCTTGGTAACTCCGTAAAGAATCACAGCGAGATGACTCTTACCACAATGGCAAACCTTGCATCTCTTTATACAAAATCGAGGTTCATGAAACGTATCGAAAACGACACAAGGCCCGATGCACGCCAGAGGATGAAACCGGAATATAAAACCGTTACCTATACAAGAGGTAATCTAAATCTCCGCCCGGGGATGAGAAGATCCATCTATCATAACCTTAAAACAAAAGATATAAAGGTTAAGGTTGTCGACAGCCAGGGCAGAGAGGTAACGGGTAAAGTGGAAATTGTAAGTGACAACAGGATCAATTTTACAACCGATAAAAGGGTCGATGGAGCAACTGTTACAGTGGAGGGACAGGTACAGAAAAACAGGAACCCGTTGATACTTGCCGGAGAATATATGATAAGGGCATTGATGGGGATCCGGTCGGTCAGTTTTACTTATACCTCTTCACAGGGCGAATACCTCCCCGGTTATCTGCCGGGTACAAAATACCTCGGTATGTCAAATTATAACAACGTAATGGCACCCGGATGGCCCTTCGTACTGGGTTACAGCGATGAGAACTTCTTTAATAACGCCATGAGCTACGGATGGATTACAAGTGATACCCTGCTGAATTCTCCCGCCTCGTATAATAAAAATATGAGTATTTCCCTGAGAAGCCTTATTGAACCATTCCCCGGATTACGAATTGACCTTAATGCTGACAGACGACATCTTCAGCAGATAACATCATATTATATAGCCGATTATAATGGAAACTTCCCAGACAGCACAAGAAACAGGATATTATCAGGTAACTTCTCCATCTCGGTTATCTCGTGGGGTACTGCATTTGAAAAAATCTCGAAATCAAATGATTATGTTTCTCCTACATTTGAGGCTTTCAAAAAAAATACAGTTATAATATCTGAACGCCGGGCTGCGGAAAGACAAAACTCTGATCCGGCCTATGATCCTGATATTGATCCTGAAACAGGTGAAGCAATAGCAGGGCCGTATAAAAGCGGGTACGGGCAGACTTCCCGGGAGGTACTGATACCTGCATTTCTTGCCGCTTATACAAAGACCAATGCCTCGAGGGTAACACTCGATCCTTTCCCCTCTGCTATGAAAATGATGCCAAACTGGAGAATAACCTTTGATGGACTGTCAAAGTTTGACTTTGTGCAAAAGGTCTTTACCTCAATAAACCTTTCACACCAGTACAGGAGTACCTACCAGGTGGGTTCATATACAACTAACCTGAATTTCTCTCCCGATGAAGCGGGAATAAGCCGGATAAGAGATCTTCAGAATAACTATGTGCCTCAATTCTCTATCGATGTGGTTACTATAAGCGAGCAGTTCAGTCCTCTAATAAATGTGGATATGAACTGGAGAAACAGCCTCACAACACGCTTCGAATGGAGAAAATCGAGGACAGTCTCCCTTAATCTCACAAGTAACCAGATAGCCGATGCAAGAATAAACGAACTCATTGTTGGTGCCGGCTACAGGTTTGATGATGTGCAGATAATACTTAAATCGCGTAATGGTCAGAGAGCACTTAAAAGTGACCTTAACCTCCGGTTCGACCTTTCAATTCGCGATAATAAAACTATCGCCAGAAAACTTGTGGAGGATGTGAACCAGCCGGTTGTTGGACAAAGAGTCTTTACAGCTGGGCTTACAGCTGATTATGTCCTGAGCGACAGGTTTAACCTCCAGATATTCGCCGACCGTACAATGAATAATCCATTTGTTGCAAGTACTTTCCCTACTTCAAATACTAACTTCGGGTTCAGTCTTAAGTTCACCCTGATTCAATAAGGACACCTGATGATTTCCCGGTTTCTACTGCCAGTAATTTCTTTATGAGAATGTCTTAAAATCAAAGTTAACCACAAATAGTACAAAGAATAAGCAAAGTACGCAAAGTAAAAACTTTTTAATCGGAGTCTTTGCGATCTTTGCGCCAATATTCCGCGACAATGGCGGTTGATACATTTTGATTTTCAAAACATCCTCGCGGCGCAATGTTAAAATAAGTCAATAAGAATGAACAGAAATAGATTCATTTTCCATATTTTTGAGTAACCCTGTAATCAAGATTCATTTATTCCTGAAAAAAAAATCTCATGAAAAAATCAAAACCCAGGTTATCTTTCTGGCAGATATGGAATATGAGCTTCGGATTCTTTGGAATTCAGTTTGGCTTTGCACTTCAGAATGCCAATGTCAGCAGGATCTTCGAGACTCTCGGAGCAAAGGTCGATAATATCCCGATTCTTTGGATTGCAGCACCGGTAACAGGACTGATAATACAGCCTATAATCGGTCATATGAGTGATAATACATGGAACAGGCTCGGACGCCGGCGTCCGTATTTTCTTACCGGAGCCATACTTGCTTCTCTTGCCATTATTATCATGCCTAATTCGCCGGCCCTGTGGTTTGCTGCCGGCATGCTTTGGATAATGGATGCTTCAATAAACATTTCAATGGAGCCTTTCAGAGCATTTGTTGGTGATATGCTTCCTTCTGAGCAACGTACAAAAGGATTTGCCACACAGAGCTTTTTTATCGGAACAGGTGCAGTTATTGCTTCCTTCCTTCCCTGGGTGATGACTAACTGGTTCAATGTTGAAAACACGGCCCCGGCCGGACAGATACCGGAATCGGTCAGATTGTCATTTTATATTGGTGGTGCAGTATTTATAGCGGCAGTACTTATTACTGTAATAACTACAAAGGAATATCCTCCCGAACAGTTAAAGGAATATTCTGAGGAAGAAAAAGAAACAATCACAGATGAAACGGAAGAGGAAAATACGATAGGTAGCGGCACTTTCTACAGGAGAGGCTTCTACTGGATAGCAGCCGGTGTTATAACAAGCCTAGCAATATACTATATCCATCTGGAAAAGGAAATGTATATACTTACTGTCGGAGCAGGTGCATTTGGTCTTATACAGATTATCTCCGGCCTCTTTATTTCCAGGGGCAGCACAAAAAGTGGTCTTGTAGTTGTAATGAGAGATCTCTTCTCTATGCCCAAGACAATGGGTCAGCTTGCAATTGTCCAGTTCTTCTCATGGTTTGCCCTCTTTTCTATGTGGATCTATACCACATCAGCTGTAACTACACATATTTATCATACAACCGATACAACAAGTGAATTATATAACAGAGGTGCTAACTGGGTTGGAAACCTGTTTGGTATCTATAACGGCTTTGCTGCGCTTGTAGCCTTCCTGCTGCCTGTTATTGCAAGGTGGACCAACAGAAAGATTACCCATTCGATAAGTCTTATAATTGGCGGACTGGGACTTATTTCCATCAACCTGTTTCATACTCCGGGGATGCTTGTCCTGTCGATGCTGGGAATAGGCGTGGCATGGGCCAGTATCCTGGCAATGCCCTATGCAATACTCACAGGTTCTCTTCCTGCTAAGAAAATGGGTACATATATGGGTATATTTAATTTCTTTATTGTGATTCCCCAGATTCTGGCTGCCAGTATCCTTGGTTTCATGGTAAGGGACCTGTTCCATGGCGAAAGTATTTATGCTATTGTTGCTGGTGGCATATCCCTCTTTATTGCCTCAGTCCTTATTCTTTTTGTAAATGATGTTGATGATAAAAAATCCTGATTACTGAATGAAGACCGAAGCATGTATTTTCGATCTCGACGGGGTAATAGTAGACACCGCAAAGTACCATTTTATGGCATGGAAAAGACTGGCCGGCCAACTGGGAATAGAATTCACCGAAGAAGATAACGAAAGGCTTAAAGGTGTTAGCCGTATGGCATCACTTGAAATCATTCTTGAGCTTGGAGGCGTCGAATTAAGCAGGAGTGAAAAGGAATCATTTGCGACCCTTAAAAATGGGTGGTATAAAGAGTATATAAACAAAATGGAACCGGGCGAATTATTACCCGGCTCCCTCGATTTTATTAAGAAAGTGAAAGCGGCAGGTCTGCCTGTTGCTATAGGTTCGGCCAGTAAGAACACCCCGTTGATACTTGAACGTGTGGGTATAAGCAACCTTTTTGACGCAGTAGCCGATGGCAATGTGGTTAAAAAGGCAAAACCCGATCCGGAAGTATTTTTAAAGGCAGCTGAAATGATGAACACTCCTCCCGGTAACTGTGTTGTGTTTGAGGATGCCGTTGCCGGAATACAGGCAGCAAGGAATGCCGGTATGATGTGCATAGGTATCGGTTCTCCCGATGTATTGGGGGAGGCAGACCTTGTTGTTGGAGGATTATATGAAATGAGTCTGGGAAAACTGAAAAAGCTGGAGGGAAAGCTAGGCATATGAATAATTTATATATAAAGGATGAATGGCTTGTCGTTGAAGAAGGATTTCATCCTGACATGAACCGTGAGTCGGAAAGTATATTCTCGATAGGCAACGGTTATATGGGCCAGAGAGCCAACTTCGAAGAGAAATATTCCGGTGATAGTCTCCAGGGAACATATGTGGCGGGAGTTTATTATCCCGACAAGACAAGGGTAGGATGGTGGAAGAACGGTTATCCGGAATACTTCGCCAAAGTTCTTAATGCTCCTTCCTGGACAGGTATAAAAGTTATAGCTAGCGGCAGGGAGATTGATCTGGCTGTTTCGGAGATCAGTTCTTTCAGGAGAGTGCTAAATATGCGGGAAGGCTATCTTGAAAGAATATTCTCTGTTAAGGTGGAGGGTGACAGTACACTTGAAATAACTTCGCTGCGCTTTGTAAGTATGGCTGAACCCGATATCGCTGTGATAAGGTATTGTGTAAGGTCTGTGGATTATGAGGGCGAAATTAAATTAGAACCTTTCATCGATGCCGATGTCAGGAATGAAGACACCAACTATGGTGAGAAATTCTGGGAAGAAGTTTCACGGAATGTAACAAATGAGTCTGGTATTGTAACCTCAAGAACTCTGAAGACAGGATTCCATGTCTCCAATGGTATGACGAACAGACTTTTTAAAAATGGAACCGAGGAGCTTAAATGTTCAGCCATTGCCGTCAGGAAAGAATATGCCGGGCATGAATATACCATTAATGTAAAGCCGGGAGATGAGCTTGTGCTGTTCAAATATGTGTCGGTTCTTTCTTCTCTTAACAATGCTGTGGAAAACCTTGAATCCGATGTAGCAGGGCGGCTTAGCGAAGCAGTGAAAAAAGGATTTGACCTGCTCCTTGAAGAACATAAAAATGAATGGACAAGAATATGGGATACCTCCGATGTCGTAATTGAAGGAGATGTGGCCGCACAACAGGCTATCAGGTTTAATATTTTTCATCTTAACCAGACATATACGGGGAAAGATGAGAGACTCAATATCGGGCCCAAAGGATTTACAGGTGAGAAATACGGCGGGAGCACATACTGGGATACGGAAGCCTTCGTTCTGCCCTTCTTTCTTAAAACAGCAGAGCAACAGGTTGGGAAAAACCTTCTTATCTACAGGTACAGACATTTGCAGAAAAGCATTGAGAATGCAGAAAAACTTGGTTTCAGAAATGGCGCTGCATTATATCCGATGGTTACAATGAACGGTGAGGAATGCCACAATGAATGGGAAATAACTTTTGAGGAAATACACAGGAACGGCGCAATAGCTTTTGCTATTAACAATTATATAAAGCATACCGGTGATGAAAGTTATATGGCCGAATACGGGCTTGAAGTCCTTATAGGAATATCAAGATTCTGGAGCCAGCGAACAACATTTTCTGAGAATCTTGGTAGATATGTGATCCTTGGAGTTACAGGGCCCAATGAATACGAGAATAATGTTAATAATAACTGGTATACAAATACCATGGCTGTATGGACGCTCTCGTATACCCTCAGTAACATCGAAAAACTTTCTTCCTATAATCCCGCTAAACTGAAAGATATCTTTGACAAAACAGCGTTTGATTACAATATTGAAACAACCCGGTGGAAGCATATAGTAAAAGACATGCATCTGCCATATGATGATGAAGAAAGAGTATTCCTGCAACAGGATGGATTTAAAGACAAGGAGTTGAGACCTGCCTCCTCAATACCGGCAGTGGAACGACCAATAAACCAGCACTGGTCATGGGACAGGATACTGCGGTCGTGTTTTATCAAGCAGGCTGATGTTATACAGGGTTTGTATGTGCTGGAGGACCAGTTTGATACCGCAACCATAGAGCGAAATTTCAGCTTCTATGAGCCTATGTGTGTTCACGAATCTTCACTGTCGGCATGTATCCATTCAATAATGGCTTCCCGTATTGGTAAGATAGATAAAGCCTACGAATTGTACTTACGTACTGCCAGGCTCGACCTGGATGACTATAATAACGAGGTATCGGACGGACTTCATATAACAAGTATGGCCGGCACCTGGCTGGCTGTTGTAGAAGGATTCGGAGGACTCAGGATTGCAGGGGATGTAATAAAATTTAATCCGCAGATACCTTCAGAGTGGAAATCATATTCATTCAAGGTCCTTTACAGGGGAAGGAGGGTTGAAGTAAGTGTTACGAACGATAATATTATAGTAAATAATTATTCCGGTAATGAACTGGGCATCATCCTCTTCGAGGAGGGATATATTATAGGAGGGAATAAAAAACTTGAAGTTAAAACTAAAAGAAGGTAAATTTGTTTAAGTTTTTATAAGCGGAAATCAATTCAAAATCATTCATTTAATAATTTAAGCTATGGATAAAATTCAGCTTGGCGTACTCCTGATCTTACTTGCAATTGTATTAGCTGTTGCCGGTTGCACCGTTTCAGGTGGTAAAAAAGAGATACCTCCCTTCATTTCAGAGGTGGTTCATCCCGAGTGGTCAAAAGATGCAGTTTTATATGAGGTGAATGTAAGACAGTTTACACCGGAAGGGACTTTTGATGCTTTTGCAAAACATCTGACCAGGCTGAAGAAGCTGGGAGTTAATGTTTTATGGTTTATGCCTGTTACTCCCATTGGTGTGAAAAACAGAAAGGAACCACTTGGAAGCTACTATTCGGTTAAGGACTATATGAATGTCAATCCTGAGTTCGGAACACTCGACGATTTCAAAAATGTTGTTTCCGAAGCACACAGCATGGGATTTCATGTTATAATCGACTGGGTCCCTAATCATTCATCGTGGGATAATAACCTTACAGTAGAACATCCCGACTGGTATGAAAGAGATTCAACAGGTCATTTCAAACCGCCTGTAGGTACAGACTGGACCGATGTTATACAATTCGACTGGTCGAACAAAGAACTGCAGGATTATATGCTGAATGCCCTGAAATTCTGGGTCGACCTGGGTGTCGATGGTTTCAGGGTTGATTTCCCGGGGAATACACCTGTTGAATTCTGGGAAAGGGTAAGAACTGAACTATCAGCGATCAAGCCTGTCTTTATGCTTGCCGAAAATGAGGATAAACCTGAATTTCTCGAGAAAGGATTTGATATGAACTATTCCTGGGAACTGCACCATCTTATGAATAGTATCGCCCAGGGTAAAGACAGTGTCAGCAGTCTCAGAAAATATTACAGGAAAGAAAAGGCGACTTACCCTTCAAATGTTTACAGGATGGTCTTCCTCGATAACCATGATGAAAACTCCTGGAATGGAACAATAAATTCGAGACTTGGTGATGCACAAAAGGCTTTTGCAGTCTTTATGTTTACTACTCGCGGTGTCCCCCTGCTTTACAACGGTCAGGAGGTCTGTCTCGATAAAAGCCTTAAATTCTTTGAGAAAGATACAATAAGATGGGATACCTGTAAACTCACTTCCTTCTATACAAAACTTATCGCGTTGAAAGAAAAGGACCAGGCACTCTGGAATGGTGATTTCGGCGGTGCAATGGATTCCATACCTACATCCAGAGACAGGAGAGTCTTCGCATTCTACAGGGATAAAGACGATAACAGGATTGTTGTTTTCCTGAATCTTAGCAACAAACCTGTATCCGTTAAACCCAGGATGAAGAAACTTCGTGGAAAATATACCGATTACTTTAGCGGTGAACAGGTTTCTGTACCTCTTTCAGATAGCCTGAGGATGGAACCATGGGGGTATAAGGTACTGGTAAGATAATAGGAGAAAGAAGAAAGGCGAAAGGTAAAAGGGGAAAAGGTAAAAAGATATGTTCTGCAGACCGGCAATTTTCTTTTTGTTATTGTTTTTATCAGGCTCTTCCATAGCCGGAGCGGGTCAGCAGCAAATTAATGGAACTCTGCCTGTCGACAGTTCTCTTGCTTCTGTTCCCGTGTGGGCTAAGAACGCAATCTGGTACCAGATTTTTGTAGAGCGTTTCAGGAATGGTGATCGTGCTAACGATCCGACTCCTGAAGATATGTATGGCTCATACCCGGAAAAGATACCTGCCGACTGGGAAATAACACCCTGGGGACATGACTGGTATGCTCACGAAGCATGGCTCGATAAAGTGGCTGCTGACAATTTTTCCTCAAAAATACAGGCAAGACGGTACGGAGGAGACCTGCAGGGCGTTCTTGACAAGATTGATTATATTTCATCTCTGGGTGTTAATGCTATATATTTCAACCCGTTGAACGATTCGCCATCGTTGCATAAATATGATGCACGCACTTATACACATATAGACAGGAATTTTGGTCCGGATCCCAAAGGGGATGCAGCGATCATGGACCATGAAGTGCACGATGATCCTTCAACATGGAAATGGACTTCGGCAGACAGCCTTTTCCTTAAGCTTGTGAAAAAGTTTCACAAGCGTGGTATAAAGGTAATAATGGACTATTCGTGGAACCATACGGGCAGGGTCTTCTGGGCTCTTGATGATATACGTAAAATGGGGAGGGAATCGAAGTTTGTAGACTGGTATAATATAACACGGTTTGATGATCCCGAGACATCCCGCGATGAGATGCAGTATGAGGGTTGGGGAGGAAACAACCCATGGATGCCGGTGTTCAGAAAAGATATAATACCTCCCGACGATAAGGTAATGCCATTTGAGGGTAACCTGCATTCCGAATCATTGCGAAAGCATATTTTCGAAGTCACGAAGCGATGGCTCGACCCTGACGGGGATGGCGATCCTTCTGATGGCATTGATGGTTTCAGACTGGATGTGGCAGGAGAGATACCAATGGGTTTCTGGCGTGATTACCGGAAGGTAGTCAGATCGGTTAATCCTGAAGCATACCTGGTGGGAGAGATATGGTGGCTGGCATGGCCTGATAAACTTATGGATCCGTCGGTATACCTGAGAGGTGACCAGTTTGATGCTGTAATGAATTACAGGTGGTACCGTATTGCCCGCGGATTATTCGGACAGGCCGATCCTGTCCTTAAACCGACAGAATTTGTTAGTGCTGTTCAAAAAATAAACTCCGGGATAAATACTGATAACATTGAAGCTATGATGAATGTAGCTTCAAGCCATGATTCCCCCAGGCTATCCACCTCATTATTCAACAAGACCTTGTATAAGGTTGGTGCAAAACCCGGAGAGAATCCGGGTTACAAGGTAAATAAGCCTGACAGTATGACTCGAAAGGAGCAGATCCTCCTGCTGGTA
>DATFLA010000088.1:0-3689 GCA_035268305.1 Bacteroidales bacterium
AGAACCGTATTCTTAACAACTTTGGGCTTCAGGACTGACCATTCAGAGAGAGTACTGTTTACTGTTACCCTTACTGCCACATCGACAGTACCTGCGTATGAGCTGTTCCATGTTACAATGGCATCACCGTTTGTGTTACTTATGGTACCTGCTACAGCGGGCGAAAGGCTCCAGTCGTACATTGTAGCCCCCACAACAGGGTCAATTGAATAGGACGTTGCTTCTGTTCCCTGGCAAACAAGAGTATCTCCTGCCGGAACGGGTGGCCAGAACTGCACAGGAATATCAGTATTAGCCCTTATCCAGTCATCGAAAAGTGAGACTCTTGTGTAGGCCCCGTAAGTATTGCACTCCGGGCTTCCCCAGCTTACAACTCCTGCCAGCTTATATTCGCCGTAAACAGGGACAACGAGTGGACCTCCACTGTCGCCACTACAGGCATCTTTATTGCCATCCAGATAGCCGGCCATCAGGTCGGTGGCAGTAATTGAGCTGCCCCATACTGTAGCAGCCTGGGCATTAGTGATCAATGGCAACTGGACTTTCTGAAGGCTTGTAGGAAGAACATCCGGGTTAACACCTGTGAGGCCCCAGCCAGTGACCCACGACATAACGCCAGGGTCGGTTGCCCCATTGGCCACATCTACAGTTGTTATTATCTTTATCGGACTTGCATTTGGTGTGTTAATCGTATCCTTTAACTCCAGGATGGCAATATCATTCAGAAGGGTATAGTTGTCGTAACCTTCATGTACAATGACATTTTTCACGTAGTATATCTGCCCGTCGGTAGGATTGCCCGGATCATTCATACCTGCCCTTATAGCCATTTGTGATGCAGGTATGCTGTTACCATAATCGTCTTCTGTGCAATGAGCAGCTGTAAGTATCCACCTGTTACCGATAATGGAGCCTCCGCATACATAATTACCGGAGATATAATACACCTGGTAAGGAAACTCATTGATCAATGCAGTGGTTCCCCCTGTTATCTTGACATTCTGCGTCCTTGTCCCTGTGAAAAACGGGAAGAAATGATCTCCTGTACCTATGTCAGTCTTTATATACATCAGTGGCTCATCCTCAAGCAACAAAGTAAAGAAGGCTGAATCCTTCTCTGCTACCGAGGTAACTGACAGATGCAAAAAATAACGTTTGTTGGCATCAAGTGAAAATATCACCGAATCACTCCTGTAATATTCATTACCTGAAAAAACTATAATATAGTTCTCATCAAGTACCTGCCATTCGGAAACAGCCGGGTTTTCTTTTTTCAATACCTTAACTGTTACCTTCTGCGAATAAAGAGAGTATGACACCAGTACCAAAAAGAGGCCGAGTATGTATTTCTTCATTTAGATATATAAGAGCAGACCGGGATCTTGCCTGTTTAACAATTACTTTGATAATATTGTCATCTTTTGATAAACGCCATGTTAACAGGCAATATTACAACATATCTTCAATAATTGTTCATAAAGTTGTACGTAAAATAGCTGAACTGCGATCTTCCTTTCCCGGACCAATTATGGTCCCACTCAGTTTATAGCCTTATTTACAAGCCTGTAGGACCAGGCATAAAATAGAACAGGGAATTATCCTGTCGCCCGGCTAGCGTGCTTTCTTCAGGGCATCTTCAACCGAGGACCTGAATATATTATATGACCATGTAGCCCCGGTCATAGCATCTACTTTATTTAAATCCTGACTTTTCATAAGTTTGCCCGGGTAGAGCTGTACTCCTCTCCAGTCGTTGCGGCTCTGCTGTATATATTCAGGATTCCCTTCGAAGTGCTTTTCATATTTAGCATCAAATGTCTCATGAAGGTTTGAATCCCTGACCATGAAAAAGATGTCGGTCAGCCTGCCATTCCTTATTATAAGCCTGGCCTTCCCCCAGTAGGGTTCATCCGTATATGAAGCCTGTGAGGTACCTTCCCAGATACCATCGTGGTATGTTATTACAGTATCCTGTATTACCCTGCTGCCGGTTTCATTCTGATCCCCATGGAAATAGCCTGGGGAAACAAAAAAAACGGGCATAATGACAATCAATAATAAGAATCCTTTCATGTCGGTATATAATTTGTTAAACAGAAAAACGGGTTATACAATATTGTTCTTTTAACTAAGACCGCCAGGTTAACGATCACCCTACCGGATATTTCGGCATATTGACAGGAAAAAAGCTGAGACTGTTACTTAAAATGAATTGAATATATCATTAAAAACAATCTCAGCCCTGATAATATCAAAATGAAATGATCAGGATCCGTAACCCCATTTCTTCATTATATCCAGGTCTGCTTTAGCACAATACATCGGTGTTTTATCGCCATATGATTCCTGCTCTATTATATAGCAATATGTTCCTCCCTTATCCCTGGCAAGTTCTAGTACTTTTTGTGTATCCACTATTCCCTGTCCGAGTATAGTACTTTCATACTTTTCCTCACCACCTGTTGCCGGGATCTCATCTTTAACATGAATGATATCAAACCTGCCGGGATATTTCTGCATAACATCAAGTGCCACCGCACCACCGTTATAAAGATTTCCGATATCAAGTTCCATCGATACAAGGGTAGGATCGAGACTCTGCATCATTATATCAAAAAGTTCCTGCCCGTTCAGGCTCTCACTGAATTCAAAATCATGATTATGATATCCGAACTTCATGCCATGCTGTTTACAAAGCTCTCCGCATTTATTGAAAACATCCATATAACTTTTAAAATCATCATAGTTATCCCTCATACTCTCGTCCATCCATGGACTAACAACCCAATGCTGACCAAGAGTAGCAGCATCCTCGATTGTATATTTCCATTTATCACTGAAATCATTTGTGGCAGGATCCCAGTCGTCTTTTGCCATAACAGTATGTCCACTGATCATCTTTAATCCAAGGTCATCAAGTATCTTCCTGAAATCGGTTGGAGAATATCCATAGAATTTCCTGTCGATATAATTAGCATGTTCTACATAAACATAACCCATGGCAACCAGCTGCTTAAGGGTGCCCATGGGATCATGAGCCATGTCGTCGCGGACTGAATAAAGCTGAAGTCCGACCATCTCTTTTTGCTTTTTTTCTTTTTGATTTTTTCCTGTGGAAGATGCACATGAGGATGGGAAAAAAGCAATTCCGAGTGCGGCCACAGTACCTGTTTTTACAAATGTTCTGCGTGAAGTTTTCATTAAATTGAAGAATTAGGTTTGGTTGAAAAGAATATAGATAGTAACTACATCAGATAAAGTTATAAATTCAGCCGGTTAAAACAAATATTCATCAAAGAATCAGCATCCTGGCCTGGCTAGTTGTATGAGATATTTTTTACTCCCGTTATATTCCTTGTAATTGCCTTATTATGGAACAATGCCTCCAGTCCTGCCGGAGATAGGCCTGTGGCAGGATTAAAGCTATCTGATGACATGTATTTCAGTATACTGCTGTACAACTGTCTGCATTCAGGTTTATCCTGAATCTTCCTGAGATCCGACATACAAACAAGAAGTTTCCCCTTCCCGACAGAATATTCGAAAATAAGCCCCAGCTTATGATTCCTGTCAATATTATCAACAACCTGTACAAGAGGATGATAATCAGCGGGTGTTGCATCCATGATTAAAGGATGGCTGTTACGAACCACAGGCCACCACTGCCAGTTGGTATAGAACTCCGTTGG
>DATFLA010000089.1:0-2940 GCA_035268305.1 Bacteroidales bacterium
CTTTAATATCGTGGTGAAAAAACACATCAAACGGTATTGCCAGGGTAAGGGTCCAGGTATGCCTGCCCGTTATCTCACCAAATGGCTTGTTGCCTGTTGATGCCAGCCGGCGTATCCGGGATACTATTTCCGGATTTGCCCTTGTACTGTTTTCACGACCGGTTCCCGTACCCAGCAGACAGGTTCCGATTGCATTAAACTCAAGATTATAATAAATACCATCATCGGCAGGAGAGACAAAAAATTCAACACAAGAATCTTCACATACCATTTCATTCGTTTCTGTCTTCTCCGCTTTAAAATAATCTTCCGTGACATAATATTTAAGGAAAATTTCCTTTTCACTGTAAGCCAATGCCAATATTACCTCCGGCTTGTAATTGTACCCTTTCCAGTTTAATGTATCAATCCTGAGCTTTTCTTTTAGCTCATCCATCTTGCCGGAAACCATTTCCATATCCGGATAATCCCCCTCAAGACCTAACTTCTTTACTTCTGCTGTCTTCATTTTCTTACTGCCAGTTACTTCGGAACTCAAAGAACCAAAAATACAAAATTTTTCTCACTATTCCTAAAAAATAAATTTTTCATATTCCTGTTGCGGAAAATAAATATGATCCCCGAAGCTTACTTTTTCTTTTTAGGTATATTCCTCAGCCTGGTATCCTTGAAATGCCGGTCAGAGATATCCCATGTCTGCACAAGGTCCCACCCCGTTTTAAGCTCAACCTGATCCTTGTAAAAGGATACCGGTTCCGGTTGCCTGCCAGCCAGGAAGTCTCCTGTTGTCCATTCCCCGTCATCGTTAAGATCGTAAATAACTTTTGCACGGTACACACCCGGGTCGAGCAGATCAAAGATAACCTGGCCGTCCTTCCTGATAAATTTCTGTTGTATCAGCTTTTCTGCCTTGTCGAGGAGCTGGATGATGCAGGTTGTATCACAATTCTTAATATCAAAAGTTAGTTTGCTGTAGGAGTCGGTCTTTCTGACAGAAAACTTTATTGCTGTAGAATCAATACTTTCATTATAGATATTACCAAATGAAGCCGAGTCGGCAATAAAGATATACTGATCTCCCGGAATAAGCTCGGCTTTCAGCCTGTACATATTCAGTTTAAGGCTGTCAGGAACAAGCTCATAGGGGACTCTTTTATTTACAGTTCCTTCAGTTTGATAGAACTTTATAAGTGATGTGTCAGGAGTACTGAAAGGAGTTGGTATAGTGAAGAAAATTCCCTGTCCGGGCTTCATTGTACCTCCCTTAATATCAGAGCCCAGTACAAGAGGTTTAATAACTTTCTTACCTCCTCTTCCGGCCGGTGGCTCGGTAAAACGCATAATAATTGTGTCGGTCTTAAGCGAAGTGACACCCAGAGTATCGGTATAAGGATAGGTGAACAAAGAAGTGATTTCACTATTGGAATAAAGAGAACTGTCTGTAAGCCACACCTGTATCGTATCTCTGTTAATGCTTTTTTCAATAATATATTTATCTTCACTTTCGCCTGGTATGGAGAATTTAAATTTCATACTGTCGGGCGGAAGTGAAAGAATATAACTGAGCATATATTTCGAGTCTCTTGCTGAGCCTTCCAGGTAATGCTGTTTCTTTAACGCGACAAAACTATATAACTGGAAGACTCCTTTTTTCGGTGGTGGCAAAACTGCCTGGACAGAAGCCTTTTTCTGTCCTTTATTCTCTGCTGCCCTGATAAGTGCATTACGCATACCTGCAGAATCTTTCACTACAGGCATGTAATTGTTTTCGGGAGTTACATTTATCACCGTATCCATAAAAGCAAAGTCTTCCTCCGGCCTGTCGTAAGTCTTGCTGTTGTTAGCATCATTAAGTGCATACAGCCTGTATTTACCCGGACGAAGATTATTTATCCTGAAATAGCCGTTTATATCGGCCATCGACATGTAATCAGGGATGTCTTTTATTACAGCGGAGTCGTCGGGATTACTGTAAAGCAATAACTGGATCTTTTCGGGAGGATCCAGAGTAAAAGCATTATATACATTGCCGGTTACCGAAAGCGAATCAAGAACAGGTCCGGTGGAAAAAACAAACTCAAAATTATCAAGCGGGTTACCTTCATTCAGGTCGCGAATGGCATCCTGGAAATTGAAGGTATATGTTGTACTGTCTTTCAGCTTATCCTCATATTCTACAACCACGCTCTTGTTCTTGATCGTAACGAGAGGCTTCTTCTTCAGAGGGGGTGACACAAGGAATTTCTCATTAATATTATCGAGAACGACATACTCATTAAAGAAGATCTGTATTTTATTACCGGTATAATTCCTTGCACCCATCACCGGCAGGCTTCCTGTTACTACCGGCGGCAGTTTGTCCCTTGGACCACCCGACGGTGTGCTTATCTTTGCACATGAAACCAGCAGCGACAGTACCGATAAACTGAGAATATGACGGGCCAGAGTCTTCTTCATAAAATCAACCGCTTGTTAAAGATCTACAAACTTACATCATTTTTTAAAG
This sequence comes from Bacteroidales bacterium, assembly GCA_035268305.1. Lineage (GTDB taxonomy): Bacteria > Bacteroidota > Bacteroidia > Bacteroidales > VadinHA17 > LD21. The sequence goes on from DATFLA010000089.1 coordinate 2,507, forward strand.
ATTCATTTCTTTATTGAATTAAAACGCTTTTGCTAATTGCTTCATTTTACAGTGATCAATAATAATATTTTTTAACTTTGGCGACAATATTAACAGGATAATTATGCATTTACTCATTATTCCCTGGGATGTTAACCCTGAGATTTTCCGGATCGGCTCTTTCGCAGTCCGCTGGTACGGCCTCCTTTTCGCCCTGGCTTTTCTGTTCAGCTACATTGTGATGAACAGGATATTCAAAAATGAAAACCTTGGAGAAGAAGTACTCGACAGGCTTACAATATATATGGCCATTGGCGTTATTGTCGGAGCCAGGCTCGGACACTGTCTTTTTTACGAACCCGGTTTCTACTTAAAACATCCCCTGGAGATACTGATGATATGGCATGGCGGACTTGCAAGTCATGGTGCGGCAATAGGTATCCTTATCGTGTTAT
>DATFLA010000090.1:0-10613 GCA_035268305.1 Bacteroidales bacterium
CAATACAGGTACTTCAGTCCCCTGAGGAATATCTCATCACCGGCTATAGCGGGTGAGGCAGTAAAAGAATCATCAAGTTTGTTCTCTGACAAAATTTCCAGGGCCGGGCTGTCTTTTAATGTATATGTTAGTCCCGAACCACCAGGCTGGTATATCCTGCCGCTGGCATACACCGGTGAACTGTAAACTACTCCCATGCCTTCAAGCATTTTCGTTGAGTAAAAGGCTTTACCGGTTAAAGCGTCAAGGCACGATAAGGCACCGCTGTTCTGCCTGAGAAAATAAAGTCTGTTATTCACAAGAAGCGGAGAAGGTACATATGGTGTGCCAGTATTTGATGACCATACAACAGCGTCTGATCCTGAAATATCACCTTTGGCATCAGCCAGCCTTATGGACATCAGGGCATTACCCCTGTAACCGCTCATAACATAGAGAATCCCGTCTCCAAAAACAGGACTCGGGATAACATTGCCTGTCAGTCCGCTACATTCCCAGATTAAATTACCGTTATCCAGATTATAACTGCGTACCTTATTTGAGGCGGCGGTTATAACCTGTACCTTCCCGTCATAATTAATGATAAGGGGTGTCGACCACGATGACGGTTCATCCCGTTCCTTTTGCCAAAGGTCCTTTCCGGTAGTCTTATCCACACAAAAGATCATGGATTGACCTTCATGATCCCATAGAACAACCAACTTATTATCATACAGGGCAGGAGATGATCCCTCACCAAAATTCATTTTTTTCTGCATCAGTCCGAAATCCCTTTTCCATATTATATTCCCATTAAAATCGAGGCAAAACAGTCCCCGTGATCCAAAATATGCATACAGGAACCTGCCATCGGTCACTGATGAACCTGATATATGACTTGCTGTCTGGTGAATACGATCCTGCACCTCTTCATCGGCAACTGACTTCTCCCACAGGATCTTTCCGTCGGTACGGTTCAGTGCCACGACCTTAAAAGTATAAGGCTTCATTTCTGATCCGGCTTTTCCTTCTTTGGCGACAGCTGTTGAAATAAAAATATAATTATCCCAGATAACAGGAGTTGCGAATCCTTTTCCAGGAATTGGAGTTCTCCATTTTATATTGCTCCCCTCGCTCCATGATACCGGCGGATTGCTTTCAGGAGCAATGCCGTTGGCAAGCGGTCCGCGCCAGGCAGGCCAGTTTTTATCAAAATTAGTACCGGTCTGCGACAGCAAAGAATTTGATATAAGAAAGAAGAATAATGGTATAAATCGGAGTAGTTTCATAGGTGCATTTTTTAATCATAGCCGATATACAATATACTATAATTTGTTTGAGGGAAAATGTTAAATATCATCAGATTTCAGAATATTCCGGCTTTATTTTCTTTAACTATTGACGGCAATGTACCTGCTCACTGCAGGAGATAAAGCGAGTGACAAGGCTGATGGATAAAATGTATAATCAGCATCTTACATCACTGGTATGTGATAATAACAGACCCGGGATCATTCATTAATACGTTTATGGGAATTCTGTAGTATCACTTTCCTGATATCTTTCCTCCCATAACTTGTATTCCCCAGGTGACATATTATTCATTTTATTCAGCAGGAATGCAGTAATTGCCCAAATTTTCTGGTCAGAATGGGTTGGCCCGAAGGCCGGCATGCTCGTCATCTTAATGCCATTTTTAATTATCCAGAAAGATTCATTCGGTTCAGGCATATCATCTGACTTATAGAACACCGGGGGTGTCGGATATAGTCCTTCAGTCATCTCTCCGGGTTCAATACCCGGTGCTCCATGACAGATAACACACATCTCGTTATAATGCATGAAACCTTCTGCATACAAAGATGTATCATTCAGAGGAGGAACCTGGATATTCTTTATTCTTTTGTCTATGGATCTGTCCCTTGTAGTATTGATAATCCACAGAGTGATCGCTTTATGAGGTGTCAGCTGACTTACATCAAAAGCTCCTGAATAAATGAAGGCCGTAAAGGCTGCGAGAATGACAGCCAAGGTGATGATAATCGTAATGATGATTTTTTTCATGATTGTAGTTTTCTTCTGTAAAGGTATTAAAATCAGTCCGGTTTTGAGGCTCGTCTTTTAAGAAATTGAATGTTCTATACCGGTAATTCATTATAATTCGGTAGTAATTAATTCCGGTATGCGGCTCCGAAAAGCATGATCTATGCTTCGTACTGACATGACCGGGTAGCAGCGTAACATTCCTGTTACCGGTTGCCGGTTCCGGAATAATCACTAATAGCAATTGGATAATAAAATATGTATATTTAAATCTGATATGAATTCGTAGAATCATTTCAATGAAAGTTTCCGTCAAAACCCTGGGGCTATTAGTCGGTCCCGTATTATTCATTATTGTTTCCCACATGGATTCCCTCGAAGTTCTGAGCCATGATGCCTGGAATGTCCTGGGGATTGGTGCCTGGATGGTCACATGGTGGGTGACTGAAGCCACACCACTGGCTGTTGCTGCCCTGCTACCGATAGTGATGTTCCCGGCACTGGGTGTTTTTACCCTGGCACAGGCTACCCAACCGTATGCTAACCCGGTAATCTTTTTGTTCATGGGCGGCTTCTTCATCGCCCTGGGACTGGAGGAACACGGACTGCACAGGAGGCTGGCCCTTAACCTTGTCAGTTTCACAGGCACCAGCGCAAACGGTATAATATTCGGTTTTATGCTGGCTACAGCTTTCCTCAGCATGTGGATCAGTAATACGGCTGCCACTATTATGATGTTACCTCTGGCAGCCACGGTGATTAACCTCATAGATCAGACGACAGAAAACAAAAAAGGGATGGCCCTGTTTTCTCTTGCCCTTATGCTTGGGATTGCATATTCAGCAAATATAGGGGGTATATCGACCATTATTGGCACTCCTCCCAATGTAGTTTTTACAGGGTATGCCAAAGAACTGCTTAATATAAAAATCGATTTCTCCACATGGATGGTCATTGGTGTTCCGATAAGTATCACGTTGCTATTATTGACATTTCTGATATTAACCAGGGTATTGTACAGGAACAAATTAGGCAGGATGGCTGATGCGTCTCATTCAATAAGATCCGAATTAAAAAGCCTTGGAAAAATGAGCCTCGAAGAGAAGCTTGTTGCTACAATCTTTTTTCTGACTGCCTTCATGTGGATATTCAAGCTCCCCATAAACAGGTTGCTGGGCAAGGAAATCCTGAATGATACTGCCACGGCTATAATTGGTGGCATACTCATGTTTGCCATGCCTGTAAACCTTAAGAAAGGGATTAGCCTGGTGCCATGGGAAGCAACCAGGCGCCTGCCATGGGGCATCTTACTATTGTTCGGAGGTGGTCTGACACTGGCAAAAGCAATGGAAACGACGGGTCTGATTAATGTTATCGCCGATGTTGTATCACAACACAGGATGAACCCTTTATTCATTTACCTGATCCTGATAACATCTATGGTGTTCCTGACAGAACTTATGAGTAACGTTGCAGTTACCACAATGTACCTCCCTGTTGTAATTGCTATTGGTACCGGACTGGGAATTAACCCGTTACTGCTTTCCATCCCGATGGCAATAGCTGCCAGCTGTGCATTTATGCTTCCTGTTTCAACACCTCCGAATGCCATAGTCTTTTCCAGTGGCTATATCCGGATTAAGGATATGGTTAAAACCGGCGTTATCCTGAATATATTTTCCGTTATCATACTTACAGTTTCTGCCTTTACTATCATAAAATGGGCCTTTGGGTAGGGCACAAGGCACTGGATGCTGGACACTGGACGCTGGGCACAAGGCGCAAAGTCTACCCGAACAGTACCGATTACCCCCGCCTGACCGCATCAGTCGGGCATTACTGCCTACTACCTACTACCTACTTCCTACTACCTACTGCCTACTTCCTACTACCTACTACTTAACGCCCTCTGCCACACTTCCCGGAATAATTTTAATTTACCGGATTTAAATTGTAAATTTGATACACAACGCTCGCTGCGTTCAGCCTATTAAAATTTGATTGGAAGTCACAATTTGTGATGTCCGCATTTTTATAATTTTATGCCATAAGAAATATTATGATATACTATGAAAAATGACTCCAACAGGGAGCTTAACCTGGCATTTGATTTTGTAAAATATACAAACCGTAATATCTTTCTCACAGGAAAAGCCGGTACCGGGAAAACAACTTTCCTGAAGGACCTGAAAAAACTATCTCCAAAGCGCATGATAGTTGTTGCTCCTACCGGAGTAGCTGCAATCAATGCAGGAGGTGTTACAGTACATTCTTTTTTTCAATTGCCTTTTCACCCTTTTATTCCTTCATTTTACATTGCAGGAAGTTACGATGATACCGGACCTGATCAGAAAGAAAGGACAGGTCATAAAATGAGTCGCGAGAAGGTTAACATTATTAAAAGCCTCGACCTTCTTGTAATTGACGAGATAAGCATGGTAAGGGCTGACACCCTCGATGCCATAGATGCTGCCCTGAGAAGGTACAGGGTACACAGCCTGCCGTTTGGAGGAGTGCAAATGCTTATGATAGGTGATCTTCAACAGCTCGCCCCTGTTGTAACGGAATCAGACAGGCAGATCATCGGGAAATATTACAACACTCCTTTTTTCTTCGGAAGCAGGGCCCTGTGCCGCACTGATTACGTTACTATTGAACTCAGGCATATTTACAGGCAGGAAGATCAGACCTTTATTAACCTTCTGAACAGGATACGCGACAACCAGGCTGATCCGGGGGTCCTCGAGGAGCTTAACAAAAGGTATATTCCTGGTTTTGATACTGATTCCAACAGTGGATATATAACACTTACCACACACAACAGCCAGGCACAGTCAATAAATAATTCAAAGCTTGATAAACTGCATGGCAAAGCCCACTCATATAATGCCATAGTAAAAGATGATTTTCCAGAGTTTTCCTACCCAAACTCCCCTGAGCTTGTCCTGAAGGAAGGAGCACAGGTTATGTTCGTGAAGAATGACCCGTCGGGCGAAAAACTCTTCTTTAACGGTAAAATTGGCAAAGTGGAGTCTTTTGATGATGATAAGATTATTGTTAAATGTCCCGACGATGACTTTCCCATTATGGTTGAGATGGCGGAATGGCAAAATATGAAATATACTCTCAATGAAGAGACCAGGGAGATAGAGGAGACAATCATCGGTACCTTTTCGCAATACCCCCTTAAACTTGCCTGGGCAATCACAATACACAAGAGCCAGGGACTCACGTTCGACAGGGCAGTAATTGATGCCCGTGCTGCTTTCGCACACGGACAGGTATATGTGGCACTGAGCAGGTGCCGGACCTTGAATGGACTTGTGTTAAGCAGCAGGATCCACAGTGGAAGCATCATCGGCAATCGTGTTATCTCCGATTTTATTGATGGAACAGTACAAAATCAACCCGACCAAAACCAGCTTGAACAATCGAGAAAAGAATACCAGAAGATATTGCTTACGGGACTTTTCGATTTTACAGTCCTCGCCCGCAGGATCAATTACTGCCTGAAGGTTATTAACGAGCATTCGAATAGTATTCTCGGCAATCCAGGGGAATTGCTGGTGAAAACCTCAAACAGTATCCGGACTGACATAATAGAGGTATCCGAAAAATTTCAGCCTCATTTAAGAGTATTCCTGGCCGGCTCAGCAGATGCAGAGTCAGACGATCTTCTCCAGGAAAGGGTCAAAAAAGCAAGTGAATTTTTCAGTACTAAGCTCGAAGAGAATATGAGCGAGATACTTAACGGCATTTCGGTAGAGACAGATAGTAAGGCAGTAAAGAAATCCGTTAATGAGGCTTTGGAGCGCTTAAGAAAGGAAGCAGAAATTAAGATAGTCTGCCTCAATGCTGTCAGATCGGGCTTCGAAATAAGTAAATACCTTGATGCCAGGTCCAGGGCAGCTGTTGAAATTCCTGCGAAAAAATCCCGCCATCCCGGGCCATTTACCGATAATGCCGGGCTTACCGCAAATCCAGCACTGTTTAGCCTGATTAAGGAATGGCGTAATATAAAAGCAAAGGAATCGGATCTTCCGCATTACATGATATTACCGCAGAAAACTATGACGGCACTGGCAGGTTTAATGCCCCGTTCACAGCATGCACTGAGGCTGGTAAAAGGGATGGGAAAAAAGAAATCAGAGAGATTCGGTGATGAGATACTGGATATCATCAATGCTTACTGCGAAAAAGAAAATATTGAACCGCCTGACGAACCTGTTGTTGAGAAAAAACCAAGAAAAGTCAAACGCGATACAAAGAAAATAAGTCTTGACTTATTCAGGGATGGTAAATCAATCCCGGAAATTGCAGAAGAGAGAAACCTTAGTATTACTACAATAGAAGGACACCTGGCATATTATACCCGAACAGGAGAAATTCCGGTCAGAAGCTTAGTGTCAGAGGAAAAAACGGAACTAATAGCAAGCTGCTTCGAAGTCAGCGACGATTTAAGGCTTGCTACCGTGAAGGAGACTCTCGGGGATAAGGTAACATGGTCCGAAATTAAATTTGTCGCCGGTCATCTGAAGTATCTCAGGAGTATTCAGAACCAGGGGAAGTAAGGGTGTGGGATGTAGGTAATTCGTTGTAATTCATTGTAATTCGTTGTAATTCGTTGTAATTACTCCGTGTCTTACTCCGTGTTACACCGTGGTTTAAAAAGTAATTCTTTGTAATTACTCCGTGTCATACTCCGTGTTACACCGTGGTTTAAAAAGTAATTCATTGCTCTGGCCTCCGAAGCTTTAGCGTAGGAGGGTAATTCATTGTAAATCCAATTACCATAAATGACGACACGAAGTGTTCAATGACCGCAAGACCCCGGCTCTGACACCGGATACAACGCAGCAGACTCTGCTATTGTACTGACTACCTGTAAAAATATTCTGCTTTCAACAACTTATAATATCCCCTGCTTACAATAACCGGAACCGGGACACCTTTTAAAAATATATATGCTGAATTACCTGATTTTTCAGCTTTCTCGATGAAATTGAAATTTATTATGGAATTCCTGTGGACCCTTGCAAAATGGTCAGCCGGTAACTTTTTTTGCCATCTGCCTAATGACTCAAGGACAAGATATTCCTTACCCGTCCAATCGAAAATCGAAGTATATCCTCTTTCAGCTCTAAAAAGAACCAGAGTATTAAGCTTTAAGAAATGGATACTCTTTTTCTGTTCCACCATTATCCGATCATCATAATTAAACACTTTTTCCTGTACAAATCCAGAATTTTTGTTTTTTTCTTTTAATCTATTAAGTACACTATTGACCCTTTCCTTCGATACCGGCTTCAGAAGGTAATCCTGGGCATTAATTTCAAAAGCCCTGGTAGCAAAATCAGAATATGCGGTCACAAAAATAACCTTGCCGTTATAATCAACCTGGTTGAGCAGGTCAAAGCCTGTACCATCCGATAACTGAATATCAAGGAAAATTATGTCAGGGTTTAATTTTTTAATAACAGGAACAGCAGTTTTGATGCTGGAAGCTTCACCGACAATTTCAAAATCCGTAAACTTTGAAAGCTCCTTACCCAGAGCAACTCTAGCAAGACGCTCATCATCAACTATCAGGGAAGTAAATATTTTTGTCATTCTGTATATATTTTTATACTTGCAACTACATTGTCATCTATCTGTTCAAGAGAAAAATGAAACTTACCCGGATAACAGTTTTCAAGTCTTTCAAGCATATTGCCCAATCCAACGCCAAACGACCAGAATGCTTTTAGTTTTCCTGTATTTATAACTTCAAACAAAATCGAATTTTCTGTGTCTTCATGATATTCTACCGCCAGTGCCATTCCATTGGGATTATCGGTCAAGCCGTGTTTAACAGAATTTTCTACAAGGGGTTGAGTTATAAAACAAGGCACCTCTTTTTTCAATATATTTTTATCCACCTCAACAGAATAATTAAGACGTTCCTCGTATCTTATCTTTTCAACAGAGAGATACCTTTTGATAATGTCCATTTCCTCTTCAACAGGTATCATTAACCTGTCGTTATATTTCAGGGTTGCCTGAAGAAATTCTGACAATGCAGTTACAGTGCTTTCCGCAGCGTCCTGGTTTTCACTTATTAATGCTTTAATTGAGTTCAGGGAATTAAAAAGGAAATGTGGATTTATTTGATATCTAAGCATTTGCAATTCTGCATTCTTTGCCAGAAGGAGCATTTTCTGGTTCCTGCCTTTTTCTTCAGTCAGAAAGAAATAGTATTTTATGCTTAAATAACCCAGGCTCCAGCCAAAAATGGGTCCGACTAACCAGAATATCGAACCGGGAAGACCAAATGGCTCTGCGAAATGCTTGTAATAGTTACTGAAGGAAATTGCTTTACCCGGGAAAAAAAGAACATGTGAAAATCCCCTGAGAAAAAACCATAAACACCCACCTGCCAGCGAAAAAAAGATAGCAATACCAATTTGCTTATAATAAACTATCAGCGATTTAAATAACCTCATATAAATATATCTCAGCATGGTTACCACAATAAAGCCCATAAAGATGCTGTCGAGCCATATCAGAAAATCAATAAAATCACTGAACCGATACATATTGATAATCATATCTATTACAGAATAACCTGTCCAGGTCAGTATATGTATTGGCCAGAAATGAGCAACAGCATTATTTTCTCCCCGGAATAATGTCATTTCATCCGTTTTGTTTCCTTTATGTAAATTTAGGTTTTTAAAAACTAACCTGAAAACAAGGTATTTTTATCAATTTAAAAGTCTTAATATCAATATTTCTGTTTTCAGGTAAGTATTCCCGGGTCCTGACCTTTATCCTGATCAGTCTCAGGAAATACTGCCGGATGATCACCGGGCAGTTTTCGCCACATGTGATCGGTAATTAATACTAAAACCGCAGAGCCGATCAATAAGACATTACTTGCTGTAGTTATAGGGAAAACACCCATCAGAGGGTTCATAGAGTTCATCGAAGCATGAAAGATTATTACAGGAAGTATACTTCCGTTGGTCCGGTTATATACCCACGTAAACAGGATCGTGATAAAAAAGTATAATACGATCCTTACCATAATATACCCCCCGTTTTGATATTGAATGCAATCATTAGGGATATGCCAGATAACCATAAAAACCCACAATAGAATTGCCGAAACGAGAGGACTGTATACAGACTGCAATCGTTTTTGACCAAACCCGCGCCAGCCTGATTCCTCATTAATACCACCGTCGAAATATATTACTAAAAAGAAATTAATCAGGACTTTTACTAAAAGACTCCCTGGCCTGGGGATTACAGGAAACCATGCCTCTCCGGATATTATATTGGTTATTACCGCACCTGTTACCATAACAATGGGAAATGTCATCAGGGCAATTAAATAGTACACAAACTTCCCTTTAGGTCTGATAAGTGTAGACAACATATCTCTTATACTTTCTGAGCCTGAAAATGCGGATGAGATTACCCATGCCGGTAATAATGCCACAGGAATTGATAATAAGATCAGACCGGTCATAGAGACACCTGCCGGTGCCGTAAGTTTCAGGCCGGCTATGTTAACTATAATCGCTATAATCCACACCGGGACCGATATCTTTAAACGTCTGATAAAATTCACCTTCGGTGGTCCGGGATTGGTGATCCGGGTGATTGTGATACCTGCAATAACAGGACTATATACTCCTGCCTTTCCCAGGTAAAACCCCAGGATTCCAAACAACCCGGCATCATGCGGAACCATATAGATTGCAGGGAAAAGAGTTAAATAACATATTCCGGTTGCCAAAAGGAAAAAAGCCTCAACCGGATGGTTCTTGATGACTTTCCCCAGTTTTTTAAACAACGTTTTCATACCTGGCAATCTCATACTTAATGTCTTTATATACAAGCAATAATCAAAATTAAGTATGAATTTCCACTCACAGAAAAATATTATTTGGCTGGTAAAAATTTATTACGAGTGGCATAAATAAGCTCATGAATGGTACTGTTACCTTATAATAGTCACCAATCTCCTATCCTTTCAGACGTGTCCTGCCAAATAACCTTCGCCAGAGGTATACGCTGCACTTCGACATGACCGCAAGACAACTACTAACTTCCATATTTACTTGACTTTAATCCATATAAGTCATAATTTTGTTGAGTAAATATCTAAACGGTTAAAACGAGCGACAGACCTGCAATGATGAAGCATTATTCCCGCAATTCCCGGAAGTATCAGTATGAAGACTAATTTCATGAGAATTCTCAGTGTAATGACAGGCTAACAGACAATGCATGGAAAATGGCAATTACAAAATTCACCGCACTAATAACAAATATTTATAGTGCCGTGAATGCATATGAATCAATGAAAATACACTGATTCTGTGTTGTTGGAAGATGGTATAATAAGACCATTAAAAGATTTACTTTTTCGACATATTTTCGAACAGCCTTCTTTGTTGAACCAAAACTTTATGTTATGAAAAAAATTATGCTAGTATGTCTGTTTGCTATGTTAATCATTGCAGGCTGCACCTCGCAGCAAACCCCTAAATCACCTATTGACGGAGCATGGGATGTTATTTCAGTCAAACAGGTACGTGGTG